>JAFXGO010000001.1 GCA_017520185.1 Elusimicrobiaceae bacterium
GTGCAATAAACATCAAAAAAGTGCAGGTAATTTAATTTGCCTGAATTAGGGTGGTACCGCGAGCAAACTCGTCCCTTTGGACTTGTTTGCTCTTATTTTTTTAATTTGTTACTGGAGGTAAATAAAATGCAAGAAAAAATCAATCTTCTTACAAAAGAGCTTGAAGAAATTCTCTCAAAAGATATTACAAGAGAAGAATACAAAGCAGTAAGAGAAAAATATTTAAGCAAAAAGAAAATAGGGATTTTGCGATAGTTAGATGATTTAGAGTTAGTTAGATATTCTTTGCACAAGTTTTTGCGTAAGAAAAAACATGCAATGGGGACAAATTCCCAACACAAATTTGTCACACTTCTTCACCTCATACCATCACCGCCATCCGCAAAAGCAGCACAGCCGCCAAAACACAAGTGCAAAACGCCCTAACTTGCTCAAAAACAAGAGCAAAAGGGGAATGTGAGAGAGGGGCGATGATACGAATTTGTCACGCAAAATCACCTTTTTCAACACGGATTTGTCACGGTTTTCTGACACCAATTTGTCACGCTTATCAACCGCATGTTTAAAGCAAAACACTTAACAGCATGAAAAAGAATGACTTAGCACTGTTTTTTGTATGCACGAACCATGACAGGGTGTGACAAATTCCCAACAGCACAAAAGCGTTTCCATACGCGTGAAGACGTGATTTTCAGTAACTTCGCATTCATAAGGAGCGTGACAAATTCCCAATCTGCAAATCCTATAAATACACACCCATTTCTTAAAAAAAACAGAAGAAAGAATCTTTCTTTTAAAAATTTAATAAAGAAATAATAATATATGAATATGGCTAACTGATTGAAAAACAACAGTTAGTGTGTTAAATTCGTGACAAACTCCCAACAGGAGCGTGACAAAACCCCAATGTGTGCGTGACAATTTCCCAGTCGGAAGCAGCCGAAACGTGACAAATTCCCAAGCAAGAACAGCAGGTGTGACAAATTCCCAATCCGCTTGTGACAAAAACCCAACCAGCGTGTGACAATTTCCCAACATGAAAAGAAAAGCGTGACAAATTCCCAAGGTGCGGCAGAAAAACCGCCTGATGAAGATGGGAATCGGAGTGGGGCACACCGCCGCATCGTTGTGGGGCACTCCGATGAACCGATGTGGGGCACACCGATTTTGACTGTTGAAAGGCAGGAAAAACACGCTGAGGAGGAAAGAGAGACCAGATGAGGGGGAGGGGAAGGAGTTGGAACGAAAAGGAAAAAGGAGAAGGGGAGGAGATGGAAAAAGGAGATGGGAAGTGAAACAGCGGAGAGATGGGAAGAGGATGGGCAGGAACAGGGGAGGGGGTGTGCCAGAAAGTGCATGGAGGGTGAGCCGCTTGGAGCCTGCATCATGATACATATTTGTCACGAGAAATTGCCATTTACAATACGGATTTGTCACGATGAAATGCCGTCCGAACCACTTTTTTTACCCTTTCCGGCGCATAAATTCCGCAAAACCTTTTGTGGAAAAAAAAAACTTTGCATCTTTGCATGTAAAACAAACCTAAAACAGGCACGCAAGGATGCCGCCAAGACCATCAGGCACATGTCGAACCCAACAGAACCGAAGCCAACGCCGAAGTCCGCAGCGCAGAAGACCAAGAAGGCGCAGGACGAGTCCATCATGAAGAACCTTCCGCAGAACGTGGAATGGATCAAGCAGCCCTACGCCCTCTCCGTCATGCGAGGCGACCTCTCCCTGACCCAGACCCACATCATGGTGGAGCTGATGGGAGCGCTGCAAGTAAAGATAAACGACTTCATCGCACACATGGGCGAGGAGGGCAACGCCGTCTTCCGCGAAGAAGACTTCAACCAGGACGGCGTGGCGCACGTTGACGTCAGCCTCGCCGCCATCTCCAACCGTCCCGA
>JAFXGO010000002.1 GCA_017520185.1 Elusimicrobiaceae bacterium
AAATCCCTCCCTCTCCGTTTTACTTCTGAAGCCCTTTTTATGAAGAGAGGGGCTTTTTTTATTGTTGTTCTTCGTCGTGAAATCTGCTAAATTTTAAAAATCTAAATAAAATCCGATTAAGAAAAAACAACCCCACCTGTGGGGGACTAAGTGGGGGATTTTGATTTTTAAAAAAGTGGGGGGCCGTGTCAAAAAAATGGGGGACACTATTTTTCCACTATTTTCGGCAGTTTTTTAAGATACTTCTTTACTTTCTCCAAATGGGCTATTTGTTGCGCAGAAAGTTTGCTTTTAAGCGTTTCTGCCTCCAAATAGTGCTCCTCCGTTACTTGTGTGTCGGCATGCCCTACATACAAGGAAGCATCTTCTTCCTTTGCTCCTACCTTTAACATCATGGTGGTATGCGTTTTGCGGAAAATTTTGTAAGTACAAGAGATTTTAGGTGTGTCTGCTTCGTAACGAATAATCATATCGTTGACATGCTTTAAGTTGCTTTTCCATGCTTTAGAAAAATTATCAACATTATACGGTCTAGGATTTTTTTCGTCAGTCATTAGTACATAAGGCCCGGGGGATTTTAGAGACTTAATGTCTTCTAATAAGTCTTGAGGAAAGAATACAGGACGGTTTTTGTCCCTTTTTACGATCCAAAAAGAAGTGCCTCTATTGCTATCATCTTCATTGGGAGAAAGCCACACAATACCTGTACTAAAGTCTATTTTTTCTAGCAAGAGACTATATGCTTCTTCCGGCCGTAAACCTGCGTAATAGCCCATTTTGGCCGCTACCCGCATATTGGGAGTACTGTATTTGAAAATCATATCTAACTGCCAAGGTTGCAAAACAGAAACAACCACCTTGCTGGTGGTAAATTGCTTTTTGAGGGTATCTAAATTGATAACCGGTACAAGTCCTTCTCTCATTCCCCATTCAAGTGCCCTAATTAAACAACCGTTGTCTTTATTAGCGCCGTAATAGTCTGTGTGTGCTTCATCGGCATTTTCTTTGCTTTGACGGCGAAAATCGGCCACATCCTTATAGGTGAGGTCATTAATATAATGAGGTTTTATAAGTTTTTCAAAATGTTCCAACGCATAGGTATATTCGGCAATCGTTCGGGGTCGGTACAATAGACGGCCGGTTGTTTTGTTAGTTTCCGTGCGCATGTAAGTAAGAAATTGCTCTTTAAAATAATTCCATGTTTTAGATCCGTCATAAGAGCGATCTTTGTTATCTCTTTCTAATTTTTCCAACCATTTCTTATATTGTTCATCCCTTTGTAATTTATTTCCGTAAAATACTTTTTCATATCGGCGGCCGTTGATTTGTTTGCGGTAGCGATGACCGCGACGTCCCGGTTTTTTGTAAGAAGATATTTTGCTCATGATTTTGTACCTCCAGAATATGGCACAGCGTGAGAATGTTCTATAAGTTGGGTAGCAAGGTCCTGTCCGTTTACTTTAACATCACAAAGCAGGCGAAAATATTTGTCACGGCTACAATTTCGCAAGAGGATTTTGCCACTTTTTAGAAATTCTTTTGTAAATTTTTTGGCTAATTTTGCGGCTTCTTTGCTTTCTTTTGTGCCGCCGCGTATTTCGGGACAGTCCACCCCACGCACCCGTACGGGAATGGCTTTGCAAAATACAGCATATTTGCACGACAAATAAACTTTAAAAGTATCTCCGTCATAAACAGAGGCGAGGGATACTTTGTTAAAGTTTTGAAGTTTGGGGGAAGTGTCTGCCTGTGCTAAAAGAAATCCTGAGCAGAAAAATGGCAATACAAACAAAATTTTTTTCATTTCTCTTCTATATCTATAGAGGCCTGCAACCATGCTTTGCGCAATTGATATACCGCTATACATAATAGTTTAAAAGCAACGAAAATAACCCAAGCAAAGATAATTCCGAGTAGCATAAGAAAAGAATCGTCAAAACCGCTCATTAAAAGAATAAGATAGACAAGAAGGGCAATTCCTGTTAAACCAATAAAAATTTTCATAATTTTACTCCTCTCCTTAATAGTTATAAATATTTTTCTACAGAATAAATATTGTTCCAATAGTCCAACTCATCTTCATTAAGAAGAAGAAAGACTATTTTAGAAGTGTGAAACTCTGTATTGAATGTATTTTTAACAGGTACGCTGTAGTTTGTATTCATGTTTCCGCGCACAGAATAACCATCGCTTCCATAAGCATTAAAATTAGTTGTGGAAGTAATATTCTCATGCGTGGTGTAAGAAACTGTTTTCATTTTAGAAAAAGAGTCTCTGTCTAAAACAGTGAAATAGGAAAATCCTTTCTTTTGGGCTGTTTTAGCGGCTTTTTTTAAATTCGTTTTACGGGCCGTTTCCGCACTTCCGAAAGCATTAGATTCGCAAGTAGCTAAATACAGGCGACCTTGTAAAAACTTTCCGCGAGTACCAAACATCTCAACAGGATCTAATTCTTTAACTTTTGGTGGATTAAAAACATTATAAGTGCAAGCTGAAACTGCTAAAGACACCAACAAAAGTAAAAATATTTTTTTCATTTTATATCTCCTTGAATTTAATATTTAAAGCTAACTTTATTTTACAAAAAAAATGCTCCGTTTTGTCGTCGGGAGCATAACTAATGATAATTATATTTATGTTAATAAGTTTGTCTTACAAAGATTATTTTAGTCTTAATAAGATTATTTTGTCAAGTATTTTCTGAAACTGAGGATTTTTATGACGAGAAATAAAAATGAAGAATTTATAAAAAAATTAAAAATAGCACTATTGGAAAGCCATTTAAATTCTGTTTCTCTAGCAAAAAAATTAGGAATCCAACCCGGTTCTGTAAGTAAATGGATGACAGGAGAAAATAATCCCAAGTTAAGTACTTTAAAAAAAATAGCCAAAACTACCGGTAAACCTATAAATTATTTTTTTGATAATTTCACCGAAGTAAAAGGAAATAAAAACATCGTTCAAAGCAAAAATGTTTCCACCGACAAAATGGATTATGAAAAAGAAATCTTGCTTATTAAAAAAGAATTGGAGATACAACGTTATAAACTTGAAAATTTACAACTCAAATTAGAAAAAAACAAGAAGAAATAAAGGGCGGTCTTGGCTTAGGGAGCTAATTAACATAAATATAATTATCGGAAGTACCGAGTTTATGTTAAGGGTAAAGCAAATTTAGTTTGTATCGGCCCGAGACTGCCAAATCGGGAACGATGCGCCGGAAAACAGGGCGCGGCTCTCATTAGACAATTTGGGGAAGGCGTGCAGACACACATAAAACACCCTTCAAACGTGAGAGCCAAAAAACGAGTATTGTATTGAGCCGTAAATATACGGCATACCTGGCAGGGTAAAGATACATATACTCGTTTTTATTTTAACACATTTTAACTATATGAGTGTGAATTTATGGATAAAATAAAACCGATACAAAAAAGAATTACCGAAAAAAACTTTTCTCCAACAGAATTAGTAAAAGACCGCGTTGGAAATGTATTTATTAAAAGAACTGCGGTAGCAAAACTGTTTGAAACTTCTCTTGTATCCTTAAGCACTACCTTCAAACAAAGAGGATTGCGGCCGCTAGACCGCTATGTAAAGGGTTATAAAGTCTATTTACTGGAAGATGTGGAAGCCTACTACAATCGGAGAGAGTCTGCATGATACAAGAAAATTTACCTAAAGAAATGCAAATGTGTACCCCTGATTTTTTAGAAACCCCCAAAGAATACATACGGGGGCTGCGTAAAAAAATATATTGCGCCAGCAAAATCAAAAGGCAAAGACTGTGGAAACAAAGCCAAGAAGAAAAAAATCGTCAAGAATTAAAATTGCGTCTAAAAAAATGGGGCATGACTATATGAACCTATACAAACAATCCAAATCTATCGTAGTCAAAACGGAATGGTACACCCAACTGCCAAGCAGACCTTTAATTGGAATCATTAGTGTGTGGGACGGAGAAGTGGTAAAGCAGTATATCGGTACTACCACGCATGAAGATAATATCTCCGCCGCCATTAAAGAAATAAGCGAGTACGGCGCCAAATACCGCGAATATAGCCAAGAGGATTATCAGTGGCTCTATGGTATCAAACTGCCGAAGGTGCAAGAACGATGATATACATCTTTGACATTGACGGTGTGCTGGCTGATGACAGCCAAACCAAACATTTAGACTGCACAGACCCCGCCCAACGCGCCGAGTTTAACGCGCTGGTGCCAAGTTTAGCACCGAAACGGCAAACGCTGCGCGTGCTTAAAAATTTGGCCACGCGGGGAAAAATTTATCTCTTTACCGCGCGCAGTGCCGGCATTCGTGTACTTACTCAAAATTGGCTTTACGATCATAAAGTGCCACATGAAGATTTATATATGCGCCCCTTTGGTAATGACGATAAAGACGAAGTGCTGAAGAAGAAAATGCTTTTTGAACTTGCCACCCAAACCGGAGCCGAGCCAAGCGAAATAGTGGCTTTTGACGATAAACCGCAAGTGCGCGCTATGTATGAGCGGTGGGGAGTGTGCGCGTGGAACTTTTGAAGTGTTGCCAATGCGCTTTGTGGCAGGGGGAAAAATGCTCTTTGCCGTATCCGATACCGGAGAAAGATTGTGAATTTTGTGATATACCCATGGACCTAATATGAACAAACAAATGATAAAAGAAGGACTTTTCTTGTTAATAATGGGACTTTATTTTTATGCGTTTATGTGGATGAGTATGGACGGGTATTATTCGCCTGAGGTTGTGCAAGAAAACGCTTGGACGCAGGAAGAAATAGACCGCTATTGGCAACCGTAACAAAATTTGGGGAGCGGCAGCAATGCCGCTAGAGGGGCGGGAGTCTCCTGAGAAAAATAAATTCCGCCCCTTTTTTGGAGTGGGAAAAATGAGATGTATCAAACTTACTTTAGAAGACGGACAAAAGGTGTATATCAATATAGAACATATACAAATGTTTTATAAATTCCCGCAAGAAAAAGTTTCTCGTATCCATTTGCTTGGGGGAAATTTAGTCCTTGTAAAAGAAGACCCTTTCAAAATAGATATGGAAATGAGTTTTGAAATGGCGGAGAAAAACGATGTGGACCACTAAAAAAGAACTGCAAACGGCTTTGAAACTTTCTTGCGTGGCCAAAGAAGAAAACGGCTACCTTCATTTTGCGCCGACCTACCAACACAATACGCATATTGTAGAAGAGGCAATGCAGGACACTGCCAATGCTGAGCAAGCGGCTCGGCGCGTGCAAAACAGTATGCGTTGGATCGGACATGGGCAGATGCGCGCTTGGTGCGCACTGTATGAAACGCACTTCTACTTTAACGACTCTTTGGAAGGGGAAATATATGTATCCTACAATGCCTTTGCCGATGCCGTGCGCGGACTGGACGGACGGGAAGTGGAACTTTTGATTGACAATGGCTCTTTGTGGCTTTTTCAGGGGCAAGACAGTATTTATCTGCGAGGTTTTCCGCTCTGCGAAGAAGTAAAGAATAAAATGCCGGTTTTTGACTTTTCGCAAGCACACAAATGTCATTTAAACGGTTATGAATTAAATGGCTTAAGCGATATCTTGGGGCAACTGGTGGCTATTGCAAACAAAGAAAATGCGCCCAATTTAATGGACAGCGTGACCATTAATAATGCCTATTCTTTGGGCAAAGAATTTTTGTTTGTCAGCACGAAAAATGCCCGTATGGCAGGTATCGGCCATCAGGAAATTTACCGTTGGGGTGGAGTGGGTATTTTGCAAATTCCTGCCAATGCGGCGCGCAAAATTGTACATGCGCAAAAACTGTTAAAACCGGCCGACGGCGAAATAAAGATTGGCGGAAAAGAAATCCTCTTTAATTATGGGAGGTGGGAAATAAGCAGTAAACTGGCCGAGCAAGAAATGATTAATCCGGATTTATTGCAAGCACCTGATGATGCTGTTTCTTTTGTCATGAATACGGCACAATTCAAAGCCCTGCTGAAAAAAGCAAAAGTGTTTAGCTGCAAAGTAGATTTTGTCTATGCGGAAGGTGCGCTGCTGGCCCATTGCGGCGGGCAGGAATGGAACCTGAAAAGCAGTGTGGAAAGCGCCCCTGCCCAAGCCCAACAAGAGCAAGAAATTGAATTTTCACTCTTAATAGATGATATTTTGCCGGTACTTTCTCATATTACCAGTACCGAAGTGAAACTGAGTTATAAGGGGCCGATATGGCCGGTGTGGCTCAGAGCCGGCCGCATGAGATACGGAGTTGTCCCCATAAGAAAGAACGAGGGGGAAGAAGATGGAAAATAAAAAAAGTTTTGTTCCCATGTACCGAGAAATTATTGCTTTGGTGGCGCGAAAATTCGGCGCGGCAGAATTGGGCGCGCTGTGTGTGCTGGCGGCCAGAGCAGATTTTGCGCAAAACTGGGCCGTAAAAGGCACATTGCGTGAGTTGGCAGGGGCATGTAATATGAGCGTAAATACGCTGAAAAACAAGGTGTTTTTACCGTTTGAACGGGCAGGACTGATAACCGTAGAAAGCCAAGATCGCGTGCAAACCCAAGTATTTTTGCGCGTGTTTGAAGAAATGGAAAAAAACGGAACTGTATCAAATTTTGATACAACGCAAAAAAATCAAACTGTATCAAATTTTGACACACAACGAGGGAGTTGGGGGGAGTTATTTCCGCAATTTATCGTAAAACCTGTATCAAACTTTGACACAGAGGCAAAAAAATTTCAAAAAACTGTATCAAATTTTGACACAGCGCAAACTGTATCAAATTTTGACACAGACACCCCCCTTCATACAACCCCCCATGTTGTAATTAATAATATTAATAATAATATAAATACTCAAACTCCCAACAAAAAAAATAATTTTTTACCCACCTTGGCAGAAGTAAAAGCCTTTTTTGCCGAAAAGAATTTTGTAGCCGATGCTGAAGACTTCTTTCACAAAAACGAAGCGCGTAATTGGATTTGGGTGGATAAAGGCGGCAAGCAACACAAAATCAAAAATTGGAAGTCCTGCGCCTATGAATGGAACAAACGCGCCAAAGCCGCCGGCAAGACGAATTGGGAAAATCCTGCCAAATTAGAAGAGCAACTTTTCAAATGGTATTACGAACAAATCTTGCCGGAACTCTTTGGCAATGAAACCGCACGCAATACGCGCTGGGTGCAAGAACGCGGCTCTTTTGCGTTTATTGCCTGTGTGGCAAAGGATTTAAAACGCGGGCAGGAAATTATCCTGCAAGCCACCGAAAGTCTGGAGCGCAGCCGTTTAACGCCCAGCATTAAAGCCGTAGCCAATATGGCACTAACTTTGGCTGAAAAAATGGGGGACTGATTATGAGCATTATCAAAAAATTGAAAGGACAAGAAACGCAACCCGCACCGGTGGTAAATCCAAATGCGTGCCAAAAAAGAAATTGTGAAGGGGTGTATGTGCCGCGCAGAATCGGCATTGTAGATGAAAAAGGAAAACGCTCTGAAATTTGCGTGCGCTTGGTATGCAGTAAATGCGGGCATACCAAACAAAAACGCGATAATACGGGGCTCAAAGAAACCATGGTATATGCGTACGGGCCGTACGGAGCAACGGACAATGTGCTTGATTTTAATGTGCCGCGCTCTTGTGTGGAAGAAGCGGTGTTTGACCGAGCGGGAGTGCCCGTTTTGGGCGCGGGTGGCGAGCAGGTGCGGCAGTATCGGCCGGAACTGAAAAAAGAGTTTGTGAGAAAACTTTTGTCCTTAGTAGATTATGAAAGCCGATGCGAACAATATTTTACTTTGGCAGAGGTGCAAGCTGCCAAATAACCCAAAAACCTCCTCCGAAACCCCTGAGAAATTTTCTTGGGGGTTTTTTGTTGCTCGGCTAAGAGCCGCAAAAAGATTTGTTGCTCTAAAATATTGTTTTAGGAGTCGCAAGTTTAATGAGGGGGAAAATGAGAGAAAAAATAGCAATAAAATAGCAATGTTTGGAAAAAAGATTTTTTTATTTAAAATAAGAAAAATATTGACAAAATTAACAAAATTTACTATGCTAACTTTATAATCTGCAAGCCCCACCCCTCTAATTAAAAAAACCTGTTGTTTAAGTCCTAAAAACTGATATACTATAGATAAGAAAAATGTGTGAGAGTAGGAAAATATGAGCACCTTTCAAAGTTTAAAACATAGTCCGATAAAAGAAACTTCTATTGGGGTTTCTTTGAAAAGACTTTTTTCAAAAAGAGAAAATTTGGATCTTTTGCAAGAGTCATTAAACAAAGATTTTCCTTTTTGTGTGCATGCCGGAAAAACTTCAGTATCATTTGACGATAAAAAAAGAACTGAGCCGAATTTCTCACATTCCGTAAATGGAATACATGTTATTGCTAAAGATCGGAAACAATTATTAATTTTGGAGCAAGAGAGTTTGCGTTTGCGCTCTAAAATTCCTTATCAAAATTTTGAAACTACTTTTCAGAACTTTTTATCTTGTTTTAAACGTGTGTCACAAAACGCTTCTGACATGATTTTGGGTGAGGATGCTATTTTAGAATATGAAAACAGATTCACTTTTCCGATTCAAGAAACGAACTCTTTATATCGCATATTGCCCTGCATTCAACTTCCTCCACAAGATTTTTCTCTTAATCAATTCACAGGAATTTACAAAACTGAAAAAACAAATGGTGTAAAAGCCTCTGTTGTTTCAGAATTGTTGGCCAATGGTTCCAATGTTGATGTACGTTTAATCATTTCTACTCAAAAAAACCAGACTGGTCTTTCGGCAGACAATTTTGACGAAACATTTTTGGAATTAAATCAAACAGCGTGCGAAATATTTTTCAATAACTTAACAGAAAAATATATAAAAATGGATGAAAATGCCCAATAATTTACTATCACTTACCCGAGGTTGCACTACAACAGAGTTACGTTGGCAGAACTCTATGCATGCAGGGCTTGTTTTTTCACTCAAAGAAAATGTATCTGATAACTTTTTTCAAAAAGACATTTGGAAATTAAAGTTAAATGATCTTTATAAAGAGTGTAGATTGAATAATTGGGATGAGGAAGAAGCAGAAGCTATTTCTTTGAAAACCTATTATTTGGCCAAATATGTTTTGGATATTCTTTTTGAGAATCATGTACACATTGAAAATATGGCCCCTGCTCCTGACGGCTCCATCGGACTGAATTGGACCACCAATATTTATTCTATCTATATCAGACTGAAAGAAACAAATATTATTTATACAAGAGTAGAAAACGCAAACCCAAACTATACGTTCATTTCTTCTTGTCAGTATTGGGATATTCTTCGTATCCTTCCAATGTTGCGCCATGATATTTATGATTGAAAATGAAGAGAATTTTGCTCGTTTTATCAAAAGACAGGACTATATTGATTATAAAAACCAAAAAGTCTTGCCACAAGCTTTTATGTTAAGGACTCTAAAGTCAGGTGAAGAAAAAGGAGTATCCGTTCTTTTGTTGAATAATTATCCTTCCGATTTGTGGAAAATTGCGGATGAGCATATCCCTCCACCCCATAATCCAGCATTAGGATATGCTAGCTTAACAAGGAGTCAAATAAAATCCTGTGAAATATCCTTAGATGTTTATAACATTCCTTCAAAAAAAATCCCTCAGCATTACGAGATTAGACCCATATTAGATTTGTTTGATAAATGCCGCATGGCAACCCAATTAGCGGCTATGTCTCATCTAGTTTTTGCAGAATAATTTTTTGGGTCTTGATTTTTTGGTTTTGATTTGTAATAATAATTGAAGCTCTCACGCAAACACTTCTGCTAAAGTGTTTGGTGGGTTTTTTATTTACAACCGCTTCCCCGAAAGGGAGAGCGGTTTTTTTATGGCTAAAATAGATGCGGCAGAAAATATACAGGCGGTGATTGAGCAGAATAAAAAAGATGCTTTAGATGCATTGCAACATCTTTATGCCAAGCCCTGCCAACAAATGGTATTGTTTGAAGAATTTGCTGCCTGCAAAGAAACGCCCAATAAACATCATAAAAACACCCTCGGATTTACCCTGCAAGACGAAAGTTATGCGCGTTTTCGCGCACTTGGATACAGCCAAGTAGAAAGTTGGCGCATGGCACACCCGCAAAGCCACGCAAGCCGTGAAACCATGTACGGCAAGGCCTGCCGCGTGGAAAAAAAGGACAAGATACAGGCAAGAATTTTGTTTTGGAAAGAGAAAATCAGCCAAGAGTGTCTGATGAGTACGACGGAATTGTTTGCCCGTATTACTGAAATTGCCAGAGAAAGGGGCAAGGAACAATTAGAAGCCTTAAAGATGATAGGCAATATACACGGCGTATTTAAAGCCGAAAAAGGCTTACCGGGTAGTAAAGATAACCCTTTAGTCGTTCAGCGGGTAGATTTTTCCGCCGTAGAAGAAGAGAATAAAGCGCCTAAAAAAATTGGATTTACGGGGGAGTGCATCACGGCCGATGTGACAGATTTCGGGGCGCAGGAAATAACGGGGGGCTAGTATGACGGGCCTTGTTCGCATTCCAAACAACTGGAATCCGCGCCCCTACCAATTGCCTGTATTGCGCTATTTTGCCAACGGGGGAAAAAGGGCTGTACTGCAATGGAGCCGCCGCTTAGGCAAAGATGATGTAAGCATGCACCATACGGCTATGGCCATGCTGAGCAAAGTGGGTACATATTGGCACATGCTCCCCGAGTATGCCCAAGCCCGAAAGGCCATTTGGGACGCGGTGGACGGGCACACCGGAAAGCGACGCATTGATTGGGTGTTTCCCAAAGAATTAAGACAAAACACCAATGAAGTGGAAATGAAAATAACCCTAAAAAATGGCTCTGTCTGGCAGGTGGTCGGCTCGGACAGGTATGATTCTTTGGTGGGAAGCGGGGTAGTGGGGGTAGTATTTAGTGAGTTTAGTTTGTGCAAGCCCGAAGCGTGGGGATATATTTCCCCGATGTTGGAAGAAAACGGCGGTTGGGCTTTGTTTAATTACACGGTGCGCGGAGAAAACCATGCCACCCAGTTGGCACGATATGCACAAAATGATCCGGAGTGGTTCTTTTCCAATGTGTTGGCCGAAGAAAGCGGTGTGTTTACCAAAGAGCAACTACAGCGCATTGAAAAAGAATTAATCGGCTTATACGGCAAAGAACAGGGGAAAGTGCTTTTTAGGCAAGAGTACTACAATGACACCGGTGCGGCACTTCCGGGCAGCATTTACGGCCTGGAAATGATGCAAGTGAAAGAAGAAGGACGCATAAAACCTTTGCAAATCAACAAAAATGCCCCTGTTTACACGTTTTGGGATTTAGGGGTAGATGACAGCACGGCTATTATATTTGCCCAATTCTACGATGGCAAGATTTGGATTGTGGATTTTTATGAAAACCGAAACGTAGGTATGCCGCATTATCTGCGCATGTTGGAGCAAAAAGCCTATGAGCGCGGTTGGGAATATGCAGTGCTGACAATTCCCCATGACGGCGAAAACAGAGAATGGACTACGGGAGCAACCCGCAGAGAAATGTTGGAGCAAGCCGGATATGAGGTAGCGGTACTGCCCAATGAACGCATTGTGGACGGCATTAATGCGGCCAGAGGGATTTTCCCAAGGTGTGTATTTGACCTAGAAAAGACAAAACGCCTGTTGGAGTGTTTGGGTCATTATAAACGCAAGTGGGATAACCTGAAGAAAACCTATAGCAAAGAGCCTCAACATGATTGGGCCAGCCATGCTTGTGATAGTTTTCGGTACTTGGCGATGGGAGCCAAACCGCAATACAACTATACTCCGGTAAAAGAAGAAAAGAAAACCGGACTGACATTTAATGATTTGATGCGAAAAAGAAAACAAAAGCGGAGTGTGTATTAATGCAAAAACTGCAAGAGAGTGATTTGGCTAAATTGATTCGGGCTGACCTGCGTTCCATTGGGGCAAAGGCCCCGCAGTATGGCGGCGGCGAGAACGTGGAAAATCTGCGCGCTTATTTGCGCCGATATTGTGAGCCTTTTTTGCGCGGACTTATCAAGGAAGGAGTTATCGCGGATTTTAAAATCGGCATCAGCACTACATTTTTTTATTACCCGAAATTGCGGGTCATTTTTAAAAATCAAAAGTATTTTGAAGTGCCGCTGTCCGGTGTTTATCCGATCAAAGCAGGGTTAATTGTTTAGGGGGCAAAATGAAAGGGGTCAAATTTTATCAAAACTTAATCTCTGACGAGAAAAAACGGCTTGAAAATTGGTTAGATGAAGCATGCGAATGTAAAAGCCTTTATAAGACCGAAAGGCGCTACAACGTGCTTTATGCCAACACCGATTTACTCCTTTCCGCCTTAGTCACTAATAACCCCAAACCTGTTATCCGCGTAAGATTTGCCAAACAAAACGCGGAAAACCCTGCCGAGCGCAATTTGGCGCGCACTTGCGGGGAAGTGGCCGAAAGAGCCGTCATTTATAACAATGACAATTTTGATTTAAGAAACGCCATTTCCGATGCCGCTTTGGAAACGCTGTTGACGGGGCGCGGTGTGTTGCGCGTGTGCTACGAGCCGACCATTGAAGCCAAAAAAGTGACAGGGCCTTTCTTCGGGCCGAGTGGCGAAACCTTGGGCGTGGTGGAAGAAGAACAGGAAGAAATCGTCGCGCAAAAAGTGACATTGCAAAGCGTTGCTTATAAAGATTTTCTTTGCTCGCCGGTATCTGATTGGTCAAAAGTTTGGTGGGTGGCTTTTAAGCACTTGATGAGCCGCGAAGAACTGGTGAAACGTTTCGGTCCGGAAGCGGAAGAAGTGCCGCTTTCTTTAAAGGAAACCCCCGGCGGAAAAAGCGCAGAAGGAAAGGAAATCAAAGAAGTGGCGGCCGTGTGGGAAGTGTGGGACAAAAATGAGAAATCCGTTTCGTTTGTGGTGGAAGGCTACCCGAAAATGCTTGCGCAGGAAGAAGACCCTTATGGGTTGGAAGGATTTTTTCCAGTGGCTCGCCCCTTGCAGTTTGTGCACGGAGAAGATATGACCCCCGTGCCGGAATACAGGCTTTACAAAAGAACGGCCGAAGAACTGACTCAAGTGGTAAAGCGAATAGACGAAAACGTAAAGAACATTCGCTCCCGCGCCTTTTATGCCGCCAAATATAAAGATGAAATGGCGAAATTGGACGAAGCCGAAGATAACACGAGTATTCCCATAGATGCCAATGTGGCTGAACTTGCCCAAAATGGCGGGATTGGCTCTTTGGTGGCTGAATTTCCGAATGCAGGCAAAAGTCAAGTCTTATCCGTGTTGGAAGCGCGCAAACAAAGTGCGCTCGCAGAGATTTATGACATCACCGGCATAGCCGACATCATGCGCGGTGTAAGCGACGCCGCCGAAACTGCCGCGGCGCAACGCATTAAAGGGCAATTCGGCTCCGTACGTTTAAGAGCAAGACAAACGGCCCTGCAATGCTTTATCCGCGATGCTTTCCGGTTGGCAGCAGAACTTGTATGTGAGCATTTTACACCCGAGATTTTGCAGCAAATTTGCGTTTTAGATTTGCCAACGGATGAGCAAAAAGCGCAATTTTCAAACGCGCAACAAATGGGGCAAATGCTGCCGCCTGCCGCTTTAGAAGCGCTAAATAAGCCGACGTGGAGCGATATTCTGCAGGTATTGCGCAAGGACCGCTTGCGCAATTACACGCTTGAAGTGGAAAGCTCCGGAACGATTTTTGACGACACTGAAGAAAACAAAGCACAACGTTTGGATTTGTTTAAGAACATTAGCGCTTTACTTTCCCAAAGTCTGCCTTTTATGCAAGGCAACCCCGAATTTATTGACGCCATTAAAGACAATGTGCTGTATGTGGTGGATGCGTTTCCGCAGAGCCGTGTGCTGAAAGAAAGTTTTGAAAATGCTTTCGCCGCGTGGGAAGCACGCATCAAACGTCCGGCTCCGGCTCAGCCTACACCCGATCAAATTATTGCGCAGGCCGAACAATTAAAGGCCCAAGCCGAGCTGATGAGCGCCCAAGCAAGACAGGCCGAAGCGCAAGCCAAAATCATCCAAGCAGGCGAAAAGCTGAACTTGGATAAAGCAAAGTTGGCCAAAGACACGGCTAAAGATGTGGAAAATTTGAAACTTAAACGAGCACAGCTTGACGCGGAAATCGCCAAGCTCCAAGCTCAAAATTGGGAGTAAAACATGGAAAAAGAAAAAGACACTCCGAAACCTTCGGACGACGTCACGATAGAAGAACAAACAACCGGCGATGCCCACTTAGATCTCATCGCCCAAGCGGAAGCAGAATTGGACAAAGACCCGCAAGACTCCGACGAAACGGATCCGGAAGAAAAAGATATTCCGACCGGAAAAGAGGAAGACCCGGAAAAAACCGATACCGCTGACCCGCACGCAGATGAGAAAATCAAAAAGTTGGAAAAGTTGGTTGCCAGTTGGCCGGAAGAAGAACGTAAGCAGTTCTTTGGTGCTCCGGCTGAACTGCAGGAACTTTTAGGCAAGCATTACCGCAACATGCTGACCGATTACAAACGCAAGACGCAGGAAGCTTCTGCTTTGCGTAGCAGCATTGAGCAGGAACTCTCTGCCTTACGTCCTGTGGTGCACGGCAAATACCGCTCGATGGCGGACTTTGCTCAGTACGTCGCCGAAATGCAGAACTTTGAAGCCGAATTTAAACGCGACCCGCGCCGCACTTTGGCTATTTTGGCTCAAGAGGCAGGGTTAGATTTGGCAGAACTCGGCTCTTATCAGCCGGATCCTGCCGCAGAGGCTATGCGGCCTTTGCAAGCCGAAATGGCGCAAATCCGCGAACTTTTAAGCCACCGCGCTCAACCTTTACCCCAACCTGCACCACAGGAAGATGAAGATGTGCGCAAGCAGGCGCAAGAGTTTGCTGATGCTGTGGACGCAAACGGGAACAAATTGCACCCGCACTTTGCTGAAGCGGCGCCGTTTATGGGCTTAATCATGCAGCGTGACGGCCATAGTGACCTTGAAAAAGCCTACCAAGAAGCACTCTACTCCCTGCCCGGTGCACGCGCTGAAATCTTGAAGAAACAGCAAGCAAGCGCGGCGGCCAAAAAAGCGGAGTTAGACAAAGCTCATAAGGCAGGCAAGGTGCATCTCAAAACGTCCGGCATTTCCGGTGCCAAACCGAGACCGAAAGGAATACTTGATTTAATCGCCGAAACCGAAAAAGAGTTAGACGGCGAATAAAGGAGAATGAACAATGGCTAGTTTTAACGACTTGATCGTAAGCACGCTCCGCAAATGGAGCAAAACCTTGGCTGACAACGTGACCAATCACAGCCCGCTTTTGGCCAAGCTTAAAGAATTGGGCGGCATCGTTGCCGAAGACGGCGGTGTTGCCTTAGAAGAAAACATTGAAGCGGCCGAAAACGGCACTTTCAAATGGTACAGCGGCTTTGAAACGCTGGACGTGACCGAAAGCGATGTACTTGCTACCGCTCTTTACGACTGGAAGCAAGCCAACGCCAACGTCATTATGACCGGATATGAAATCCGCAACAACAAAGGCTCTCAAACCAAGAAATATAATCTCTTGGCTGCCAAAATGAAAAACGCAGAGCACACGATGAAAAACAAAGTGTCCGCTTCTGCCTATTCTGACGGCACCGGAGAGGGCGGTAAAGAATTGACCGGTTTGCAGGCTTTGGTGTCTGACTCTCCGGCTACTTCTTCCGTCGGTGGCATTGATGCCGCTGAAAAAGCCTTTTGGCGCAACCAGGCTTACTCTTTTGCTACGGATGCTTCCGTTTCTGCTGCTCCGACCCCTGCGCAAATGTTAGAGGCTATGGAAGAAATGATTTTGCGCACGACCCGCAATAGCGACCGCCCGAACTTGATTTTGGCTTCCGGCGATTTCTATCGCGCTTACAAAGCCGCTTGCACGAGCATTAAACGCATTTCTACCGAATCGGTTAAATTCGGCGATGCGTCTTTTGCCGCGTTGGAGTTTGAAGGCATCCCCGTCATTTACGATGCCAACTGCCCTGCAAGCCACATGTACTTCTTGAACTGCAATTACTTAAAATTGCGCCACCACAAAGATGCGTACTTCACGCTTGATGAAGAACGCTTGCCGGTCAACCAAGATGCCAAAGTGTTCCCGATGTTGTTCCAAGGGAACTTGACCTGCTCTAACCGCAACTTGCAGGGTGTCATCACTGCTTAATTTGCGTTTATTGCCTATGCGCCCTTCGGGGCGCATGGGCGGCCATTATAGGAGATAAAAAATGTCTGAAATTACGAAAGAACTTTTTGGAACGTCTTACAAAGAAACCTGCGGTACTTTGTCTGTGTTGGACGCGACCACCGGAACGTATAAACAGGTAAAAGAAAAAAATGTCATGGGCCGTTTTGCCAAAATTCAAATTTTAAACGGATTTAAAAGCCGCCAAGCAGGCAAGGAAGTCTTTGACGAAGTGGTAGTTTGCCAAATCAAAATTAAAGACTCTGTGAACAAAGATGTGGTGTCTCATAAAGTAGTTGGCGCAAAGGGAGCAGAACTGAAAGAACGTTTTGCTACCGCATGGGATGAGTATGAGAAATTGGCCGCGCCTAAAAAAGCGGACAAAGAAGAAAAAGAATCTAAAAAATAGGTGATATATGACCGCCCTGGAAATTATGCAAAATATGGCCCGCGTGTTAGGCCTTGAATTACCGCAAACCTTGTCTTCGCTGAGTGATACGACGGCGCAAAGGCTGTTTGGTATTTTAAATCGTGCCTTGTCAGATGTCGCGCAGGCTCATAATTGGCAAGTGTTGCAGAGGCAAGTGATTTTTAGGGCGGCCGTTTTAAACGACGCCTACAACGAAAAAACCGGCGGTTTGAAATTGTCGGTTTTGGCACCTGATATGGCACATGTCGCTATCCCACAAATTTACGAAATGGGATCTTCTTCCGGTGCTTTGTACCTTCCACCGGATCAATATACGCAAGTATTGGTGCAAGGAATCGGCGGAGCGCAAAAGTATTTCACGATTATGGGCGGCGAAATTATTTTCTTGCCGAGTCTGACGCAAAATGGGTGGCGCGCTGTTCTGCGCTACGTAAGCAAAAATGCTGTCTTGGACGAGAATGGAAATGCCAAATCTGCATTTTCTGACGACAAAGACACTTGTCTGCTTGATGATGAACTTTTGATTTTAGGCGGTATTGCCAAATTTAAGCAGGAAATGGGCTATGACTACGCAGATGCGTTGGAAGACTACCAAAAGCGCTTGGACAAACTGAGCGCACGCGACGGATTTGCTCCGGTACTGCGCGGAGTGCGTACTCCGTGCGGAAAATTTAATTTGAACATTCCCGAAACAGGAGTGGGCCAATGAGAAGACGTGCTTTAAGACCAACCGGCAGAGACTTGCGCCACATGGCTGCAAGTTTTTCCGCTCCGATATTGGGGTGGAACACGCGTGATAACTTTGTAAGTATGGATCCGCGCTTTGCGCGGGTGCTAGACAATATGATTGTGGACGGCGGTCGGTTGGCGGTGCGTAAGGGTTTTATATCGGTGGCAAAGAGCAATTTTTCATTGTTTTCTTTGGCCGCGTACGATTATGGTGCCGAGAAGAAACTCTTTGCGAGCGGGAACGGCGGCATTTACGAAGTAGATTTCGCCGAAAACAAATTGACCCCTTTGGGCAGCGACTTTTTGGCAGATAAATGGAACTCCATTTTTTATAAGGGAAATTTATACTTTTTGAACGGACAAGACCCTGTGCAAGTGTATAGCGCGGGAGAACTGAAAGCGGCCGAATTTACCAAAGCGGAAACGGAGCCGGCGGAACTTGATTTGAAAAAACTCAAAAGCGGCACCCTTTACAAAAACCGCTTATTCTTTTTGGAACGCGAAAGTTTGGCCTTTTGGCATACCGAAAATGCCGGCAATGTGCAAGGCCCTTTGCGCCGCTTTGATTTGGCGCAAATAGCCAAATATGGCGGAAGTTTGCAGGCGGTTATCTCTTGGACGTATAGTGTTTCATCCGGTGCGCAGGAAAGCCAAATTATTTTTATTTCTTCCGAAGGGGAAGTGTTTGTTTATGCAGGGACTGACCCAAATGAAATCTCTACATGGGCATTGCGCGGAACGTATAAAATCCCACGTCCGGTGGGCGAAAAGTGTGTTTGCGCTTTAGGTGGAGACGTGGTGTATTTGGGCGAAGACGGGTATTATAAGCTTTCTCAACTTTTATCAGCCCCCGAATCAGAACAGGCCACCGCGTTTAGCGATGCCATAAACCCGACCTTGCAAGACTTAAAAAACTCTTTGAAAAATTATGGCTGGAAAGTGCAACCTTACCAAGCAGACGGCCTATTGTTTATCAATGTGCCTCAAACGGGGGCGAACGTGGTCCAACACGTCATGAATTTGCAAACAGGGGCTTGGAGCAGATTTACCGGTATGAATGCCTTTGATTGGGCAGAACTTGGCGGAAATTTGTACTTTTGCGGGCCCGGTGGGGTCTATCAGGCGCAGACGGGTCAAAACGATGACGGCGGGGCTATTTTGTGGGAGTTTATGGGCGCATACGGCAATTTGGGTACGGCTTACGCAAAGGTACTTAAAGAAGTGCAACTTTACTATCAAGGCATGAACGAAATCATCTTTAACTTAAATGTAAGCGTGGATTTTAAGCGGCCATACGTGGCCTATCGTTCCAACATGCCTGCCACGCAGAGTAAGTGGGATTTGGCCGAGTGGGACAAAACCCCTTGGGCGGCAGAAGCAGCCGCCGTACGCAAGCGGATCATTCCGCGTGTGAGCCAAGGCGGGTATTTCAGTTTCGGGTGCAACGGAAATCTGATTGATTGCGACATTAAAATTCTTGGATTTGATGTGTTATTTGAAAGAAGCAAAAATTTGGCATAAAGGATAAAAAAATGGGCGAGAAAAAGAATATCAACGTTTTTGATTATGGACGGCCATTTTGGGCAGTGATTGGGGACGATAATGCCGCTAATGTGGCAGGTGCTTCTCAAATAGTAGCCGATTTGTTATTTGGCCCAAAGGGTATGGATGCGCAAAATTCTTTTGAACGTGGGAAAAAAGAGTTTAAAGACGAATTGCGCAGAGTGCGTTTTGAAAGCCCATTTACTTCTTTAGGCGCTGAAATGGCCGGAGAAGCGGCTTTTGGTGCTTTGGGCGGGGCCGTGGGCAAGGCCAATATGGCAAGGCAGGGGAGTTTATGGCACTTGTTCAATAAAGCAAACAGCTATGTAGGAGCGCGGCAATTAGAGCGTGCTTTGCGCAGGGGGGTGTTTGATAAAGATATTTTTGCGGGGCGGTTTTCCAGAAAGAGAATGAATGAGATTAATCAAGTCCGGCAGGAAAAGAACTATAAGCCTTTAACTTCCGACAGGGTATATTACGCGCCTGAAAATCAAGAACATATTTGGGAAAGAAGAATTATTGGCAACAATTCAGATCCTGCAGATGTAGCACGATGGCAAAGAGAAGCTTTATTTAATCCAAAAAGTAAAGCTTATCAGGGAAAAGATCGTTATCCAGAAGTGACGGAAATGATGCATGTGGACGGAAAGAAATCATACAGGGCTTATATTACGAATGGAGAAAAGGGTACAAAAGTGACAAGTGTGCGGAAACAAAGCATAAAAAAAGGAACTAGGTAGATGGACGCACCTCCCCATCATCGAACCACATATAAGAGCTCTTTATATGCCCCGGCAGGCCTGTGCGCAGGCTATAAATATATAGCCTTTTTTCTGCAGTTTACCTAGTTCCTATAAATAGTATAGCCGGAAATGAGTAAATTGTCAATACAGATTTTAGGAAAATACATAAAAAAGGAGTGAAAAAATGGGATTTTTAAAAAACCTGTTCGGTGGCAATGCAAATATGCCCACCTACGACATAGAAAAAGCCAAAGAAACAGCGCTTTGGCAACAGGGGCAAGCCCGCTACAACGTAAATAACGGGTTTGCCGGAATTAAGTGGGACCCGAAGACCAACACCCAACAAATTACCTACACACCACAAATGCAAAGTGTGTTTAATAATTTGTTTGGCGGTAGCAACGTAGATAAAAAAGCAGAGCAGGCGGCATATAATTCTTGGGCGGATAAAAATGAGCCTTTGTTTGACCGCCAGGCAAGTAAACTGCAAGACCAGTTGGCTAATCAAGGCATTCCGGTGGGGAGTGAAGCCTATTCACGAGCTATGGCAGATTTGTCGCGCGACCAAAACGATGCCCGCGCCCAAGCGCAAAATCAAGCCTATTTGACGGGGCAACAAACGCGCAATAACGAGATCAGCAATAATCTGAGCATTTTCAGCGCTTTTAATCCTTTGAACGGCTATCAGCCTGGCGCCGGCACTCCAACCACAGATATTTACAACAATGCTTATCAAAGTCAAGTCAATGCTTACCAGTACAACCAACAAGCTAAGCAAAACATGGCGAAAGGATTGTTGGATTTGGGTGGATCTGCCGTGAATTTAGCAGGAGGATTTCTTTTCTCAGATGAGCGCATTAAAGAGAATTTGCGCCCTGTCGGGCAACTCTTTAACGGGCTTACGATTTATGCGTTTAATTTTCCGGGGGAAGATATTACGCGCATTGGCCTAGTGGCGCAGGAAGTGCAAGAAGTCTTGCCGGAAGCCGTAAAAGAAAGCGAAGAAGGTCTGCTTATGGTGGACTACGGCCTTGCCACACAATTTGAAGAAGATGATGAACGGGGGGAAGAATAGTATGTCAATGAGTGAGTATTTGCAGAATTTTCCGAAGTTAAAAACCAATTATGCGCGTTCGGCACAAAAAGCCGAACAAGACAAAAACGGCTATTTTAGCGGGATTACGAGTTCTATTTTGGGGTGGAAAGCCGATAAAATAGATGCCCAAAATCAAAAGGCTTTGAAAGACTGGCAACTGCAAAACCAACAGGCCCAACAACAAGCTCTATGGGATAGAGAAGATGCAGTAGCATTGCGCAATCGCGGTTGGGCGCAGGAAGATGCCAAAACGGCCCGCGATAATGCTTTGGCTGACACTTTGAGAGCTTGGCAGAGAGAAGATTCTTTGGCTGCGCAAAAACAAAAAAGAGAAGATGCCCTTGCACACCAAAAACGCGCTTGGGCTGTGGAAGATAGAGATGCCGGCTACCAACACGATATGGCCAAATTTTTATCTACATATCAGCAAAAGCAGAACAAAGAGCAAGAAGCCCTTGATAAAGCAGCGCAAGCCAAAGCCCAAAGCGAAGAAACGGCAAGACGCGGCCTTGCAGAACTTCAAGGGGTGGCCGATCGGGGCAATATCGGCGCTTGGACTCGTTGGCGGCAGGATCGGCATATTACAGACGATGAGCAAGAGCAAGATTTAGGTGCTTTGTCGGCAGGGCTGGCCGCCATTGCTCCTATGGCTATTGGCAAACTCAAAGAAGCCGGTGTAAGCGGAGTGAACTCTTTGCCGGAGTTTATGACCTACGTAGGATTGGGAGAAAACCCGACCTCTGCGCAACTTAGAGGAGCGTTGCCGATTATTTCCAACACATTGGGATTTACCGATGTGAGCAAAATGGGGGGACAATATACCGCCCCCGTCAGAAAAGAAGAAAATAAATACGGGATTTAGCTATGGAAATTCAACAAGTAAAAGAACACGTGCGCGGCTTGGTAAAACTGGGAGTAAGCGAAAAGCATATTGATGCCTATATTGCCGATTGCGGATATACCGTTGAGGATATCAGAAACTACAAAGAGCCTGTGAAAAGCGGAGGTTGGGATACTGCCGCCAAAACAGGACGGGCCGTCGCGGAAGGGGCACTATTCGGCCTTGGCGATGTGTTGGGCGGCATAACAAATGCGGCGGTAGCCCCTGCGGCCAAAATGGCTACTTATTTACTGGAAGGGACCCCACTGTCTGCAACGGATTTCAATCCTGTAAAGAACTTCCGCGAGGGAAGAAAAGAGTTTGTAGAGGGGCAAAAAGAATTTGCCGAAAAACATGGCAAACTAAATACGGCCGCAGAAATGGTGGGCGGTTTGTTTACAGGCATAGGCGGCGCAGGAAAAGTGGCCGGGGCTAAGGCTTTAGCAAAATTGGGCAAAGTAGGTGCCGGTGGAGTGACTGGCGCATTGACAGGGGGCCTTTATGGAGCAGGAAGCGGCTTGACAGAAGACAGTGAAAAACTGGACCCCGTACAAGGTCTAAAATCAGCTGGTATAGGTGGCTTCTTAGGCGGTGCTTTTGGAGCCGGCGTGCCTGTGGTATGGAAGCAAGTAGGAAAAATTGCCCACAATATGAATAAACAGGTGCGCGCCTACAAACAACTTTCCAAAGCCGCCAAAGGCAAATTGGAAGAAAGCATTGATAAAAAAGTGCCTTTGATTGATATGGCCGACAAACGGGCTTTGCGTTTGATTTCCGGTGCGGATAAAGCCGACATGGACGCTTCTGAAATGCTGTACGATTATGCCAATAATCGTATGCAAAAAGTAAAGTCTAACACGGAGCAAGTATTGGATGATATTTTCGGCGATAAAGGCTACGATTCTGTGCTTAAAAAACGCCACGAGACCGCGCAAAAGCTAGCCGAGCCACTTTATGACAAAGTCTTTAGTGTACCGAAAGTCAAAATTGAATTAGACCCCATGGCTAAGTTGGTGGCGGAAGAACTAAGAAGCAACCCGTACAGCGCGCAGGCTTTGAAAGGATATCCGGAGAATTCTTTTAGATTTTTGGACGCTGTAAAACGTGGACTTGATTATAAAATCAAGGCCATTCAAACCGGCATAGAAACGGGCAAATTAAAACCTACCGACGGGGTTGTTTTGGGTGACTTGATGAAAAGCCGTGCTGATTTGCTTGCCAAATTGGACAAAGTAAATCCTAATTACAAAATAGCGCGCAGTGTGGCGGAGCAAGGTTTTAAATTTGAAGAAGGTGCCAAAGCCGGACAGCGTGCCTTTTTAGATCCGGCCGATGACATTATTTCTAAAGTCAGAGATATGGGGCGCTCCGGAGCCAAACCGGATTTTGCCGCCATGCGTAAAAAAGCCGCTTTGCTTAAGGGGCAGGGAGTAGCGGAGAGACGTTTGGCACAAATAGACTTGGCTGAACAAATCATTAATTCCGCCGCGGAAGCCGAAAAAGCAGGCTACAAAATGGGCATGGGGCAAGCTCTGCGTAAACTTTTGGAAGGTGGCGGTGCGGCTTGGGAAAATACCCCACAAAAGCTATTTAATCCAAACCGCTTGCGCAAAATGCAGGCGGCTGGCATTGATTTGAAAAAACAGCTGCCGAAAATTGCAAACGAAATGAAAACGGCTGAAAATTTACGCGGCTTGTTCCGTGGATCCCAAACAGCTGAACGCATTATGGATATGAGTGATGTACCCACAACCCCCACAGGAATCCTAACCAAAACCGCGAAAAAACTGCTCAGCAAGGCTTTCGTTGTTTCTCCTAAGGACATTGCACGCATGAGTATTGATCCCGGTTATGCGGCCATTATGAGAGCCAAAGCCGGAAGACTGCCGACGGGAAACTATGTAGACATCAGTGGCGCCGGCGGTGCTTTTTCTAATATTGCCGGGCCATTGACGAGTAGAGAGAAAGCAGAGGTTAGAAATCTGCTACGTCAAAAAATGCGTTCTCAAAAAATAAAAAAAACAATTTCAAACGAACAATCTCAAATAAAAAAAGGATATGAAGAAGTTAAACTCAATCCTCTGAAAGGAACTTTGCAGGGAAAAGATGATATTCTCGTTACCATGGACCCAAATGGAAATGAGAAATATTTTATCAATCGTGGGGCTGCTATATCTGACCCCAATAGTGGAAATATAATCGTGTCCGGAGACGAATTGCTGAAAGAAACCGGAACAAAAGGAAATTTTGGATTTTCAAAAATGATTTTCAAACACGATACAAGTGTAGAAGATTCTATGCGTGTACCAAACATCATCAGAGAATATCAACCCTACAAAATACATAACGAAAAAGAAAATTACCGAATACCACTAGATGATAAAGAAAATTTCTTGGTTGTCTTTGGAAATAACAAAGAAAAAAACAAGCGTCTTATTACTGCTTTTAGAGAAAAGAAAGACAAAAATAATACTTACTCAGAAAAAAGGCCCTTGAACGCTACTGATAACTCTGGTGCCATATCAGTAACTACTAGCCAAGTGGCGGGCGACGCCACAAAAGGCAGTCAAGGGCTTACAAATAGTATAGCCAATGAAAAAGCAAATGTCAAGAAGAAAAAGAAGAAAGATTTTAGCATGCGTGACTTTTTGATTTTGCTCCAACGCCCTTATAACTTGGGGCAACAGGGCGCTATCGGCGGGAAAAATTTAAATAAGGGGGATGAATAATGCCTTTTGACCAAAACGGAAACTTTAAACGCATTTACGGCCCGACAGGGTGGCAAGATGACCGCGATGCCGGAACGAATATTTTGGCCACGCGTCACGACGATGATGACAATGACAAAGCAGAAGCATTCAATCAATGTTTTTTGTCTGACGGCCGTAAGGCGGCCACCGGTGCTTTTAAAATGGGTGGCAACAAAATTACAGGGGTGGGCGAAGCAAGCGCTCCCCTTGACGTACCTGCCACCAAGCAGGTGCAGGCAAACGCGTTTAACTTCGGCAAAGACATTAGCGCCGAAGCAAACATCATTAAAGTCAATTTAATCCCCGCGCCGGAAAAATTGCCCAATAGCATGGTGGTATCGGTCCAAGTGTCTAATGACAATACCGGTCCTGCTACGTTGCAGCTTAACACATTGGAAGCAAAGCCAATTTTGTTTGGCGAGCAGGAATTAAGCGAAGGGATCTTGCGTGCCGGAAAGACGTATTTGTTCTTTTATAATGGCGCGTTGGGATCCTTTCAAATGATGACGTCCGGCTCATTCGTCGGGCGGAGTGTGGCTCCCGGCGCTATGATTATGGTGGACCATTTGCTTACCGGCGAAGATGCCATGGGATATGAGTTGCAAGGCACGCGCTGCTACAAAGGCAAATATTGGCAGTATTACCAAAAATTGGTGGAAGAATATGCCGAAGCGGTGGAACGCACCGAAACGATCGGCGAAACGCAATTTACTTATAAGGTTAATTTGGACAGCATGCGCCGTTTTTATAGCAAAAACGACTACGATAGCCGTTTTGCTTTGTGCGGAGACTCCGGCGGTTGGGTGCTTGATGAAGAAACTTTCTCTTTTTATCTGCCAAAATCCAACAACTACTTCCGTCCGGCAGTAGATGCAGACAATTTGTCTGCTTACCAAAAAGATACCATGCGCCCGCTGACGGGTATGTTCTCGGGTTTTGACCGCGGAAATCGTGGGAAATATGAAGGCATGTTTAAGGTGGAATCCCGCTTTAGCGCAAATGCGGAGTCCGGCGGGAGTGACGATTGGGGAACGCACGTAAAGGCAGATTCTGCCACGCTAGGCGAGCATTACGCAGGCGAAGAAACCGCGCCAAAGAGCCGCTTTGTAGCCGTCTATTACTATCTTGGCGTTTTTTATACCACTCCGGTGGAACAACTGCTTGGCACCGAAGGTGGCGGCGGTGGCGGTAAGCTGCCTGTATTGACGTGGTACAAAGAGCAGGAAGGCACCACTATTACAGCGGTTGGCTTGGAAGATGCGGAATTGGTGAAAGTTTATAAAAACGGCTTGCTGTTGGAGCCGGAAGCCGATTATACAATCAGCGGGGAAGAAATTACCTTTGTGACGGCTTTGGAATTGAGTGATAAAATCACGACGGAGGTCTATTAGTATGGCGGAAACAAAATTGAACGACAATCAGTTGGCTCAAGCCGGTTTGGACGGGGAAAGTGCGGCAACCGTTTTGACGGAACTGCAAACCAAATATGCGCAGGGGAAAATTGCATTGGCTAAAGCATTGACGAGTCGCGGGCAGGCTACCGAGTCTAAAGAAGAAATATTGGCTATGGCAAGCAAGGTTTATAATATTGTGCCGTCTGACGATACAGAAAATATTTATGTAAAGATGAGGACATCTTACACAAGAGGCCAATTAAATGACAATGGGTCGAATTATACAAATTGGAAAGAAGTAAACCAAAATCAAGATGTTGTGTTGTGGAGAGGTGGATTTCTTTATTATATCCCGTACGGCAATTACTCTAATATAGACGAACTGTTGGCGGGGGTAAAGTTTTCGTTGGAAGTTGGCGATGCTTCAAACTCATTTTGTTATATGGGTGTAAGTTTGGATGGAACGAAGGTGGCTATTTTTACGACCCAATACGACCTCAAGGTATACGATATTAAAGAAGATAGATTTGAGCTATTGCACGAAGTGACCGTGCAAACATATTATCCCAACGGAAATATAGCCGTGACTAACGACGGAAGTTTAGTTGTATATGCAAATCACAGATCAAATTATGAAGGATTGTCTTATTACAATTTTAATACTTCCCAACAAGCACTTTTAACTCCAATAATGAATACCGAAACAGATCTTCTGTTTAAAGACGGCTATTTATATGTGTTTGAATGTACTGGCGGCTCTGACTCAAGACATAAAATCAGAAGAAGACCTGTATCTTTTGATGAAAACGGCGCGGTGACTTTTGGAGCAGAAACGTCTGCGACGGTAAAACCAGGAGGGGGAGATGGATATATAGCGTCTGCTCGTTTTTATAGGTACGCAGACGAACTAATTGTGTATTGTATTACCGCTTATGAAAAGAACGACCCGCGCGGTGCGATGATATACAATTTAAGCATTGCAAAAGTATCTGATTTGTTAAACTTGTATCCAATGTCAACATTGCCGATGTGTGTGATAAGTGCCAGCATACAAACCAGTTCTCTTACGGATTTAGTAAATACCCACGTAGGAATTTGGCCTTTTAGCGCGAAGATAGAACTAGAAGGGAATTTGTTAAAATTCCGATCAGCTAGACTTGTGGAGCCTCTTATTTTTGATATAGAGACAGGGCAATGGCAAACTACTGAAGCTATAATATGCGACTATTCGACCCAAAATTCTTATGATGGAAATATGCCCCATATTATAGATAACCCTGATACGGGAATAATCATTACTTGTGATTGGCAGACAAACATATCTTATAGTCCTTGTACAGGAAGAATTTCCAGAAAATACATTACTTTTTACCATTACACAAAAGACAAAAAGCTGATAGGGAAAAAGTACAAAGGGCCAAATGGCGACGAAACGTGGTTTTTGTCTCCCTGTCGCGGAGACGCGCGAGTAAATGCGGGGTATTTTGACCTTAATATACCTGTGGCCCCCGAAACTGAGGAGTCCGGCGAATGATCAACAAAATTCAAGCATGGCTTTACGTTCTTGCAGCCATCGGTGCTATATCTTTTTGGGTGGTGACCATGCACGGAATCCCGCCACGCGTGGAGAAGTTAGAAACCAAAGTGGCATCCCATGAAAGACAACTTGCCGAAGACCGCGTGAAATTGGATCTCATTTTGGGATCCGTCACGCGTATGGAAAGTTTTATCTTGCAAAGACACGCAGGAGGGAATTGATATGCCAAAATTCTCTAAAATCAGCCGTGAACGGCTCAATTCCTGCCACCCCGATATTGTGCGCGTGTGCGAGGAACTGATCAAGCAATACGATTTTTCCGTTCTGCAAGGATATCGGGGGGAAAAAGAGCAAAATAATGCCTTTGAGCGCGGCAATTCCAACGTGCGCTACCCGCGTAGCGCGCATAACAAAACGCCGTCTTTGGCGGTGGATATTGCCCCGTACCCGATTGACTGGGAAAACTTGGAGCGCTTTCGCGAAATGATTTACCGCTTTGACGCGTTGGCCTGTATGCTGCGCGGCATCGGCAAAATAAAAAGCCATTTCGTCTATGGCGCTTTTTGGAAAACGTTAAAAGATTTTCCACATATTGAAATAAAGGAGAAAGAACATGAATGAAGTGTATAACTGGGTTTGTGCCCATTGGAAAGATATATGTGTCATTTTGACGGCACTGGTCGGTTTGGCTACGGTGGTAGTAAAATTGACCCCTACACAAAAAGACGATAATGCCGTGGCTAAAGTGATTAAGGTCTTGGAAGCATTGTCTTTGTGTAATGCAGACGGTTCCTTTGTGGGAGCAAGCAAACCGGTAGAAAACAAACCGGAAGAGAGTAAATAATGTCTTCGGCTTGGATAGTGCTGATAGGTGCCGTCGGGGCGGTGTGGTGCATTGCCGCCCTTGCGGCCAAAGTGGCGCGCCAAAAAGTCCTTTTGGCGCAAAAAGAACAGGAGAAACTGGCAAATGAAAAAGTGGACAATGCTATTGACCGTGCTAATACTATGGACCGCGATGAGTGCCTTGAGCGGTTGCGCGGCGGTAGCGGTAAATAATGCCGCGGTTTGCCGGATAACCTTTGACTATACCGATGAGGGCTTGGACGGCTTAAATACGCAGAATTTGCGGGCTTTGGTGGCTTTTAAGGAAGTATGTACCAATGAGCGATAAAGACTGCGCCTTGAGCGAATTTAACCGATACCACAGCGAATGTCTGTGTTCTCTAACTGCGGCACCTTGCCGGATCGTCTGCCGGCCGGATTGCCCGCATAGAAAGCAGGTGCAAAAGGGGAAATAATCGGAAATGTGTGAATTGTTTCCGTTTCGGAAATAAACACTTTTTTAACCTGTAAGGTTTTCTTACAAGTTACCAAGGTTTCCTCGGTAAGTGAGGGAATGGATCTTTGACAATTTGAAAAAAGTAAAATGAAACCCCCACCGATTGGGGTGGGGGAGATTATTTTGCATATTTCCATTCTGGCGGTCTTGGGTTGGACTGCGTTTCCGGAAGTTGAGACTCCAACAAGTGCCGTCTGGTCATTTTATATTTACCATCTGCATTATTTTTTAAATCGTTAGCCGTATGACAAAAGGGTGGAAGAACGGATACTTTTTTACCGGGAAAATTACGCTTAATTGCAAGAATAGCAGGTACCAAGTCACTATCAGCCGAAATAATTACAGCCTCATCAAAAGTATTCTTTAAGGCACTTTCCAATAAGTAAATGGCTATATTTACATCGGTTAATTTTTCTTCATGCCCAGTATAGGATTTATTACATTCCGGACAATTTCGGGTCTTTTTTTTGAACTTACCATACACGATTTCTACACAATGAGATTTCGCAAGCAAGGCCGAAATATACATTTGTTGTTTAGGAAGAGAAGTGGACTTCCAAGATAAAGTAGTAAAATACTTAATACCGGACAATTCTTCTATATTGGTGTCAACAAAGAAAGAACATAACTTCTCTAAATCAAGCCATTTTGCATTAATAAACTCAGAATCTGTCAACGCCGCTCTTTCAATAGCGTGATACAAATTAAAGCCATCTACAAAGAAAATTTTCCGTGATTTTTGTTTATTCATATAAAAAAAATCCCCAATCCTTTTGAGATCGGGGGGACAATTAAACCGATTAAAATTTAATTGTGATGTACATATAATGTAGCAAAAAAATACATAAAAATCAAGTGGTAAAAAGAATTTCCCAATCCCTTGATTTATAGTATAACAAACAGGAGAATTTATGTCAAAAAACCATATCAAAAATAAAATTCTTGTTATTAAAAATTTAATGAAACAAATAAAAGGTACCCCCTGTGAGGTCTATTCCCGCGTGGTAGGGTATTTGCGCCCTGTACAGCGGTGGAATGATGGAAAAAAGACCGAGTTCAACATGAGAAAAATCTTTGATGTCTCTAAAGAAAAAACGCAAAAATCTTAAAAATAAAACATAGAAAAAAACTAAAAAAGTGCTAGGGTCGAAGTAGGGGGCACTCAGACGGTGTATAAAATCCCTCCCTCTCCGT
>JAFXGO010000003.1 GCA_017520185.1 Elusimicrobiaceae bacterium
AATACTTCAATGCTTTCCACGCGGGGGGAATGCAAGGGGAAAATTCTTTCCACACCGATACCGAAAGAGGTTTTGCGTACGGTGAAAGTTTCGCTGATGCCGCTGCCTTTGCGGGCAATAACTACGCCGTCAAAAGCTTGCACTCTTTCATTGTCGCCTTCTACTACTTTTACTTTTACGCGCACCGTATCACCGGATTTGAAGGACGGAATATCGGTTTTAAGATTGTGTTTAATTTCGTTGATGTTCATAACTTTTTACTTCCTCCGAAAATTCATTTCGTTGTTTTTTTTGGGGTCTTTTTGACACCCTTTTTCGTTGTGGCCTTTTTTGCCTGAGAGGTTGTTAGCAAATCGGGTCTATATTTTTTGGTTAATTCCAGCGCTTGTTCCCTTTTCCACTTTTCCATTTCTGCGTGGTGACCGCTTAAAAGGATCTCGGGCACTTTTTTACCGCGCCACACCTCGGGCCGGGTGTACTGCGGGGCTTCCAAAAGCCCTTCCTCAAACGATTCGGAAACAGTCACATCTTGTTTTTTGAAAGTCCCCGGCACGAGCCGCGTGATTGCATCTATCATCACAGCCGCTGCCAGTTCGCCGCCGGTGAGAATAAAGTCCCCCAGCGATACTTCCATGTCCATTTCGGGATACACGCGCTCGTCTATCCCCTCATAATGTCCGCAAACGAAAATCAGGTGTTTCTTTTTGGCTAGTTCTTTAGCTAAGCTCTGCGTGAACTTCTGTCCGCGCGGACTTGTCAAAATAACCACCGAGTTTTTTTTGCGAAGTTTCTTAATAGCTTGGTAGAGCGGTTCTGCTTTCATCAGCATTCCGGGTCCGCCCCCGTAGGGTCTGTCGTCTAAGGTTTTGTGCTTATCGTCGGTAAAATCGCGCGGGTTGGTAAACCCAAGCTCTATAATACCGGCTTTGCGTGCTCTGCCTACGATGCTCTGGCCCAAAGGACCATCTATCATATCGGCAAAAGCGGTGACGACGTCTACCTTCAGCATTAGTCTTCCAATTTGAGCGTGACTTTCACGTTCTTTTTTGCTGCTGCGGCGCTAAGCACCGTACGTACAGCTTTAATGATACAGCCGTCTTTACCAATGACTTTACCTTTATCTTCTGCAGATACTTTGGTAGTCAGGTAAACCTTCGTATTCTCAATTTTTTCTTCTACCACCACATTGTCCGGATTAGCGGAGAGCGATTTGAGAAGGATAGTGGCTAACTCTTTCATAAAACTTATTTAGCGGCGGCTTCGGCTTTTTTGATCAAGCTGGCTACCGTTTCAGACGGTTTGGCACCATTTTTAATCCAATGGTTTACGCGAGCCATGTCCAATTTGACCTGTTCAGCGGTTTCTTTGTTGCAAGGGTGATAGATACCCAATACTTCTTTAGCTTCAGAACCGACGGCGGTTTTCTTTTCAATCGCTACGACTCTGTATTGCGGATGGGATTTTTTACCCACTCTTTGTAATCTAATGACGACTGCCATGTGTTAACTTCTCCTTATTATTCGCCTTTTACAAGGCGGTGTAATTAAAT
>JAFXGO010000004.1 GCA_017520185.1 Elusimicrobiaceae bacterium
AGGGAATTGGGTAGGTTTGTATTGGGTGTTGGTACGAAAAACCTTTATAATTTAAAATAAATACCTTACTTTTTCCTGTATTTTCCCTGTTTAGCAGGGAAAATAGTATTTCTCGCCTGTTTATTGCCTGTTTGAAAAATCAGCATAGTGCTAGCAAAACTACACCCCCCGTATTTTAGTTTTTGATTTTCAGCATATATCCCCGTTAGAGTTTAACTCCGACGGGGATTTTTTTGTAAACCACGTATAGCATGGGACTTTTGGCGGGTTTTGGGGTATTGTGAAGAATCTTTTGTTTTTATGCTGACAACACTAGGTAGGAAGTTGCGCATTAACGTTTTTTGCAAAAAATTTTAATAAAATATGCTACAATAGGCGTACCAATTTAAACAGAGGTACCATATGAAAAAAATAATGAGTTTGTCTAGCATCTTAGCGATCTTATTTTCTCAAACCGGATGTATAGGAAATAAGGAAGATAAAAATGAAAAATTATTATCAGCTATAGTAAACGGAGAAACAATAGCAGTGAAAGAGTTGTTGTCTTCGGGAGCAAACGTTAATGCAACGTCAGAAGAAAACATGTCTGCTCTTATGATAGCGGTTTGGCTTGGACAGCAAGAAATTGTATCTGTCTTATTGGCTAATGGTGCAAAAACAGATACACAAGATGAAAATGGTTATAGTGCCCTCATGCTTGCTAGCCATAAAGGATATACAGAAATAGCCAAAATGTTACTTGCTGCGGGGGCCAATGTTAATGTATATGATAATGAAGGTTCTACTGCACTTTTGTTTGCAAGTGAACAGGGAAATATAGATTTAGTCCGGGCTTTAGTCAATGCGAATGTCAATATTAATGCACAAGACAAAAATGGAAAAACGGCTTTACGTGATGCTAGTGTCAATGGACACACCGAGGTTGTTCAATTGCTATTATCTTCAGGAGCAGATGCGAATATCCAAGACGAATACGGCAGAACAGCATTAATGTCTGCCAGTATGAACGGTCATACACAAATTGTACAAGAACTCTTGGCTAATGGGGCGGATGTTAGCATAAAGGATAGCGAAGGTGATACTGCTTTGGATGATGCGGAACTTAATGACAATACAGAAATTATAAAGCTGTTAAAATCCGCCGGAGCTAAAGAATAAGCACCTTGCTATCCAAACTACACACTCCGTATTTTAGTTTTGAGTTTATAGCATATATCCCCGTTAGGCAACGCGCCCGACGGGGATTTTTTTGTAAAACACGGATAGTATGCAAATTTTGGCGAGTTTTCTGGCTTTTCTGTGAATATTCTCTTTTTATGCTGACAAGAGTAAGTAGGAAGTTGTACAAGAACGTTCTTAAGTTTTTTGTTGCTTATTACTTTCTCGCTAGGTTAGGCCGACACTTTTTTATTAGCATAAAACAAGGACATCCATGGTACTTTTCATATACCCACATGCACGGGCAGTTCCATTTTAGCCCATATAAACACATGGCTACGATTACATAGAAAAAATAAAAGAAAGCCGGGTGTATATATAATCCCAATAGCCCAAACACTGTCATCATGCCCGATTTGGAACGGTACGAAAACGCCGTTTTTTCCGGTTTGAGACTATATCCCAAATATAAATGAACGAATATCAATCCACCTAAAACACCCAACGTCATCTGGTGCGCCGCCGTAAAATAACATAAAGCTAGTGCTAATACTAATCGTACTGCCACACTCCACCCGCCCGATAATGTAACGCTCATCATACGTACATTATTTTGGTACAACGCGTAGTCCGGATTTTTTTGCAACAGCCATTGTTCTTCCGCTTTAGCACGACGAACCATCAAGGGCAAAAACAGCCCGCTTACTAGTACTAACGTAAGCGCATTGGCCATTATTAGACTGGCGCACCAACACCAAAGCAAAAGTGAAGCATACATCGGGTGGCGGGCCAGCGCATAAGCTTCTGTAGTACGCAAAGGATGATTTTGTTTAATTTCTATTCCGTCTGACCATAGGCGTCCGATATTTAGTTTGGCCCACACATGCCACCCGGTTGCAAACAAAAGCCCAATACCGCCTAGCACAAAGAAGAAATAATAGGGAATTAACGGCAGGGCTACTTGCCCCCAAGAGCCAATCCAACATGGGAAAAGCAAAAGGACTAGCAGCAACATCTCGCGCGTAGAAAAGAAATGAGTCTGCTGTTTTTCCAACGTTGGGGAAGTTTGGCGGTATTCATAAAATTTCCATACAACCGCTGCCAAAAGCGCGACACCCGTTACATAAATAAGTATAATTCCAACTAGGAAAAGAACAGGGTTATGCGCATGTTCACTTGCCCGCAACAACCATGTTATCATGTGTACGCCTCCAAAGAATTAAAATACATACCGGGATAAAAGCAACTGCCAGCCACTGGTACACCGTTAAATTACCCCATACGCGGGGTTCTATCCGCCAAAATTCAATGACAAAACGCATAAGCAAATAAGCAAACAGATAGACGGGGAATAATAAATCCGGCCGTTGTGTACGTCGGTAGAAAAAATATAAACCGATAGCCATACTAAACTGGAATATACTTTCTACTAGTTGCACAGGAATAAAAAGTGTTCCGCCGCAACAACCGTTTAAGTAGCATCCGATTTTTCCAAAACCAACCGCCACAGCCAGTGGAATTACAAACCGGCCGCCAAAACCGCCCGCGTTGCCGCTACATTTTTTATATAAGTTAATCGCTAAAAAAGCTCCCAATATACCACCCATTACACTTTTGCCCTGTATGAGATAATCGTGCCATCCATAAGAAACCCAAATGGGTATTTTGGCTCCTAAAATAGCTCCAACAAATGCGCATACATAAATGGGTAGGCGCACCCGTTGCGGCGGCCGCGGCATTTGCAATTTCCACGCCACCACCCCACCGGCAATCAAACCAACAGCAGAACAAATAGCATAGGCTAACATATATTACTCTTTATTGCACAATCATAATAAGACAAGTCCTGAACAATAAAAATGGAATAGCTATTATAATTCCTAGGATAACCAAAAGCACAGTCCCCACTATTTTCCAAACAGATCGCGGCTTTTTTTCCGGTTTCGGGGCAGAGGCCGGAGTAGCGGGCACAACACCGGACAAATGCTCTTTACTCCCTTTCAATGTGTTATACACACAAAATGGAATCACTCTTTCGTTTCCAATGCTTACACCTGTGCAACACTTTTGAGCACGTTGCCAATCGAACGTATCTGCGTCCATAAAATTTTTTACAATAATGCGCACAATTTTCATATCTTTATGGACCGACCCGTTCCCCTGGGCAAATTCTTGGAGTTTTTCCAGCATAAAATTATCGCCTAGCACTTTCCCCACAAAACATTTGCAGACATTTTTTTGCATATAGTCTAAAATCGTTTTATCAAACGCAATGCGGTTGGAAAGTTGGGTCTTGCATTTTGAATAATCTATATAATCTCCCAAGGAATATACTTTATCTCCTTGGCAAAACAAAAAGCCCAAACTAGTACAATTTTCGTGCGAACACGGCAGCGGAATTAAATCCTTATATTTCATATAGCCACTATTAGCAATCGCCAGCAAAATATCCTCTTGCATAACGGACGGAATTTCCGTTCCTACTGCACTGCCCACTTTAGTTAGACGCTGAAACGTAATGCCGGAAATATTTCTAAGATCCACCGCCAGTTTCAAAATAGCTGGGATTTCTTTTAAATTTCCTTGATAGACGGTAACCGCTAGGCAAACTTTAATGTCGGCCGAGAAAAGCCGAAGCAAAATCTCCCGTTTTTGTGCGACGAGTTGCTGCCCACGAAGTGTTTGATAGACTTCATCATCAAAGCCGTCAAATTGCAAATAAATTTCTACACGGTCCTTGTGCTTTTGGATAAAGTTAAACAGCCCCCTATCGGTTAGCAAATTAAGCCCGTTTGTGTTAATTAAAATACGCCCAATATCCGCTTGCAATGCCTCTTGCAAAATATCTTTAAATCGCGGATGCAACAAACACTCTCCACCACTGATTTGCAGTACATCCAAGTGGCCTTGTTCCACGGTAAGCAGTGTTTTTAACCGCGCCTTAAATTCATCCACAGAAATATGTTGCGGAGATTTTTTCCCGAAGTAGCATATGGGACAAGCCAAATTACATGCCTCTGTAATTTCAATCAGTCCGGTACAAATATGTTGCTTATGTGCGTTGCACCAACCGCAATCGGGACCGCAATCACCGTTAAACGAAGTAACGGCGCGAAACGGTTTGCCTTCTACATCATACGTTTTATCAAAAAAGCGTTCAGCATCTTTAGCAACCTGCACCGAAAAAGAGCCATGCTCGGGGCATGTTTTTTCCAACCAGACTTCACTTCCCCGTTGTACTTTAATAGCGGGAATTGTTTTTAGACAAACAGGACACAGCGCTTGGGTTTCTTGTTTCATAGTCTTAT
>JAFXGO010000005.1 GCA_017520185.1 Elusimicrobiaceae bacterium
ACGGTAATATCCACACGGCGTTATTCGATTTTCAAGGAACGTAAATGTATAAAGATAAATTATGGGAGTAGTATTCAAATTACGGCTCTCAAATTTATCCCCCTCAATTGGTAGCCGGCGAAAACGGCTAAAACCCGCCACTTTTCGTAAAAATACCTTCTACTTCTTAGTTGGGAACTTTTTCGGCAAAAATTAGCCATCAAGTGAGAAATAAATATCCCTCTAAGTAGTAGGCAGCGAGAATGGCTAAAACCCGCCACAAGGTCGAAAAAATATTTTATGACCTCATCTAACAGGACAAAAATATGCGAATTGTATAGTGTCCGAGAAAAATATCTCTCTAATAGATAGCCGGCGAGATCGGCAAAAAGACAACCATATCAAAAAACTTTCCCTCACTTGACAACGGACATTTTTTCATTGAAATCGGGGGTAGGCAAACTCACCACTCTCAAATTTTCTCTCCTACTATTCGTTGCTTACTTTTTTTCGATTTGAGCAACATATTTTTGCGAAGTTTACAAATTGTTTTCATATCCTCTCACTATTCGTTGCTGACTTTTCGGGAAAATTTTGCGTACCTTTCTAATATTCGTTACTGACTTTTTTTCAAAAGCACAACCTGAGAACGTCAAAAAAATTATCCCTCTAAGTGGTAGCCGGCGAAATAAGGCAAAAAGGGCAAGATTTTCAGAAATTTTTTCTCCACAGTTGGTAGGCAGCGAAACAGCAATAAAAGGGCAATATCTTGCGAAAAATATTTATCCCCTCAATAGATAGCCAGCGAAAAGGCATAAAACCCGACACATCCTCTAATATTTAGTTGGAAACTTTTTTGTCGTTTGAGCCAAACTTTTTTGAAAATAAATGTCCCTCTAAGTGGTAGCCGGCGAGAAGCCTTGATTTTTGCACTTTTTTGAAAATTGTCCTCTACTTTTTAGTTGGGAACTTTTTTGAGAAATTTTGCGTAATATTTACTTAAAAAATTTGTTCCTCTAATTGGTAGGCAGCGAAAGAAGGCAAAAGACAACCTCGCACAAAAAGTCCTCTCAATAGGTAGCCATCGAAAACGCCAATTTTATACCCCTCACTATTACGTTGCTTACTTTTTTTCAATTTGGCCGAAAAGTTTTTCAAAAAAGTTGAAGAAAATTTTTGCCCCCTCAAGTAGTAGCCGGCGAAAGAGATCAAAAGACAACCACGTAGGAAAAGTTTTCTCAATTGGTAGGCAACGAAAGTCCACAATTTTTGCATTTTTTTGAAAATTGCTCTCTATTTTTTAGTTGGGAACTATTTTCAGATTTGGACGAAAATTTCTCTAAAAATAAATGTCCCTCTAAGTGGTAGGCAGCGAAAATGGCAAAAATATAAGGCTGTTCGTAAAAAACAACCTAAAATTTGAAAACGGCGGTGGAATTTTAAGTTTCCACCGCCGTAGCGTTATGAATATATTTGAAACGTATAAACGCTATGCTTTGTCGTGAAGATCAGATAATCCTCGCGGTATTCATACGTTCCGCAACTTGTTTTGAGACACCGTCCGTCTCGGCTTTCGATATACATAAATTTTTCACCGGGATGCTTGTGCTCACTTTCAAACATTCCGAGTATACCTTCCATTCCGACGTATCTCATTCGCCAAGACCATTCGTTTTCATCGTTATCGACTATTGGGATGATCTCTATGAGCTTGGCGATATATGCGTTTACCTTTTGAGCCAGTAGGTTAGGGTATTCTTCTTCGTACCATACGATGCCGCCGTTCCACTCCCGCGTCTTGTACGTTGGGATATTAGTAGGTCTTATTTCGTGATTTCCGTGTATGCAGAGGATCGTAGGCTTTACGTGGGATAGGTGTAATTTGGCTTCTGCGTCGCGCTCACCGCCGTAGTAGTTATATCCCGCGTCACCGAGTATAACGATAACGTCCGTTCTCAGCAAATGAAAGCGATTGGCAAATTTGATGATAGATCTGTAACCACCGTGAGTATCACCCGTGAAGTATATCATACGTCCTCACCTCTCAGAACCTCAAGCATAATTCTCGCGCCGAGACGAAAGGCATATGTAAATATTTCGCGCTCATTGATTTCGGAAAGCTCCGACCAACAATCGTCAAACCTTTGCAGAATATCCTTCTGCTTTTCGTCAAGAGTATTAGATAGGTTGTCGTGATGGGTGGCAATGTAGCCGATAAGTTCCTTTGCTTCTTTCGTGGCAATTCTGCAATCGCTGTTCGGAGAGATATTACCGTACCATAATTCGTTCAGCACGTTCATCGGTACACCACCTCTCGCAAAACAAATTCCTCGGCGCAGGTGCGGATGTTATTCATTTCTTGTACCCAGCGCATTTGGTCTATTGCCTTCAATTCTTCCGTGACGCCGTTCCTTTCGGCGCGTTGTGTGATCTCTGTTTCCAAAAGTGTTGCCGCCTGCTCGTCGATAGCGTGAAGATGTTCGTTCAAGCGTCCCTCGGTCAGCAAGGTCGTGTAAGTGCCGCGCCGATGGCTTTTGAGAAACGTGAGATGAAGATTGCCGTACTTGCCGATCTGATAGTCGGTCTGTTCGGGCAGTTTAAGCTCGGGGTAAAACTGATCCCCGATCTGTTTGTAGTGCAGTTCCATACTGTATTCCTTTCTTCGCTGTAATGGATTTGTGGGTTCTCAGCAGTTGAGAATAGCTTTTCTTGCTCCTTTCCTCATAACTGCCGTTCTATTCACCACAAATGAGCCGTCACAGCTATGTATTTATTAGGCTTTGCGTGACGTACACACATTACCCTCTATAGAATACAATATGAATGTTATCCGTGTTAAGATGGGTGGTAACAACTACTTCGTAATTTGCTCCCCACATTCTACGGGCAGTTTCCAAGCCTATTTTATGAGCTTCTTCGGGGGTAACTTCTCCCGACACAAAACTCTGATACCCGTGATAGGCAACGTTGCCGCCGAGTTTCCCATACCGCCGTTTGGTTGCCATCATACATTGGTAGGCTCTCTGCTTCGGGCAGTTGATACCCGACACATACATTGTTTGGTCGGTCTTTTGGTCGTTCTCCACATAACAGAGCGCCGCCCACAAGTCCTCGTCCAAGAACTTTTTATCAGTGGTTTTATCGGGGTTCTCCGCATAATCGATTACTTCCTTTAATCGGGACTTGACGGGCCAGAAGCCTGTGCTTGCCATTGTGCCACCTCCCATATAATTTCTTTCTTGCTCTGCTTTGGCGTATCTATGATCTCGGCATAAATATCGTCAAAGAGTTTCAGTGCCGCCGCTTCGATTTCGGGAGATAACTCACGGTTAAGCAGTTCGCTTATTTTCTCGTTAAAAACATAAAAGGCATCGGGAACAACTGCTTTCACAGTGTATCCCAATGCCCGTTTACGGAGATATTCAGCGACAGGGATTCCGCAGCGGTTAGCGAGTTCGGTGATCTTCTTTTTCTCCTGCGGAGATACCCGAAGATATAACCGGCACGGCTTTTCTTTTGGGTTTCTATTCATATACATACCTTCTTTCTGTAATCGGGGTATTAGGGGTGTCCCCTAAAGGTGAACAGTAGGCG
>JAFXGO010000006.1 GCA_017520185.1 Elusimicrobiaceae bacterium
AGGCGCCAAAGAAACCCCGCTCAAACGTCAGTTTGAAAAGGATTCCACCAAAGTATTGGAATTGGCCGTCAAACGCATGTTAGACGTCAACCGCTTGCGCGCTCCGCGCATGAAACGCCTCCGCCTTTTCAGTGGCGAAGAGCATGAATTTGCCGGCAGATTTGCCAAATAAGAGGAATAGATTTTTATGAACAATACCAAAGAAATCAAAACCGGCCGCCGCAAAACTTCTGTTGCGCAAGCCAAATTGGTAAAAGGTACCGGTGTTATCACTGTAAACGCCAAAGCCTTAGCTGACTACTTCAAAGGTCACGAAAAATTTCAAGCAACCGTAAAAGCCCCGCTCGTGATTACGAGCCTTGAAAAAGAATATGACGTCACTGCCAAAGTGCAGGGTGGCGGTATTTCTTCCCAAGCCGGTGCTTTGCGCCATGCTATCGCCCGCTCTATCGCTGAAATCAGCGAAGAACTGAAAAAGACCGTTAAAAAAGCCGGTTTCTTAACCCGCGACCCCAGAATGGTCGAAAGAAAGAAACCCGGTCAGCCGGGCGCCCGCAAACGCTTCCAATTCTCCAAACGTTAATCGTTGGGTTGTGGAACTTGCAGGAAAATGTTTTACGATATCCCGCTCTTTGCAGCGGGATATTTTTTTGGTTTTATAACGACTTCTTCGCTTGTTGGTTTCTTTTTGAGCACACGATTTCTTCTTACTTTTTCTCATTGCCGAAAAAGGTAAGCCTGGTGTTTTGTTTGCTAGCTTTTTTAGCAATGTAAAAAAGAACATTATCTCCGTCGGGGATAAAATAAACACTTGACAAATCGTTTTTTTTACAATTTTTTCAGACGGAAAAAATAGAAAAAAGGAGAGAAAAATGAAAAGAGGTTTTACTTTGATTGAGTTGTTGGTTGTGGTACTGATTATCGGCATATTGTCTGCAGTGGCATTGCCGCAGTATACCAAAGCTGTGGAAAAAAGTCGTATGACGGAAGCTTTGCAAAATATCAAAGTGATGGAAGACCAACTTAAATTAGCCTTTATGAATTTTAGCGGAGAAAAAATTTCTTTTTGGGATATATCTTCCGTTGAATTGTCTGGAGTAGAATCTATACAGGATGAATATGGTGATGAAATAAAAAGTAGTAAATTTTTTAAATATCTACATTCCTTAATTGATGAAGATGGAAATGTTTTTATAGAAGTTGTCAGAGATAAGGGAGATGAATATTATAGCTTGGTGGTGGAAGGACCTGTGCTGAATCCTACCAAAAACTGCTACTCTCTATCCACTGATTTTGGTCGAAAAATGTGCAAGTCATTGTCAGGTAGTGGATGGAATTATATAGATGGAGATATTTAAAAAAACCCCGCTTTAAAGAGCGGGGGTTTTTAAAAACTTCTTATTTGTTTTCTTCTTTCTTTTCTTCGCCAAAAGCCAATTTTACTTTCGGACTTTCGGCTACCAAGTCTTTAATCGGTTTAATGACTTTGGCTTGCGTGGCAATAGTGCATGGTCCGCCGATACATCCGCCCTTACAGCTCATGACTTCTAAGAGTTGGAAATCACCCACTCCTTTGGCATAAGCCTGCAACATCAACATGGCTTTTTTATCCAAACCGTTGATGGCCATTTTCTTGAAAGGACGTTGTCCTACTAAAGCATTTTCCACCGCTTGAGCCACACCGCCGGTGACGCCGTAATAACGAGCCTCGCCGGAGATTTTGGGGTCTAACGGGGTTTCTTCGCACTCGGCAGGATTAATGCCTCTGGCTTCTAATAAAGCACCCAATTCTTCATAGGTCATTACATAGTCCATGTTGGGGTCTTCCATTCCTTCCACCCGTTTGGAGACACAGGGACCTACGAAAACGGTGGTAAAGCCGTTTTGCTTTTCAATTTCGGCCGTATAAGAGCCGGGCGTACGGGTGTGAGAAACAAATTCTTTAATAGCAGGCAAATGTTTCTTAACGGCTTGTACCCAAGCAGCACAGCAGGAAGTGGTCATAAACTTAGCACCACCTTCCAAGCGTTCAATCAATTCGCGTGCTTCGTTTTCGGTGGTGATATCGGCCCCTTCGGCTACTTCGGTCACCTTATCAAAGCCGGCTTTTTGAATAGCCGTTTTCAGTTGGCCCAAAGTACAAGCAAATTGACCCACAATAGACGGGGCAATCATGGCACATACTTTGCGGTTGCTTTTGATGGAACTTAAAATATCAATTAATTGACTGCGTTCCATGATGGCGCCGAACGGACATGCACCCATACATTGGCCGCAAGAAATACATTTGTCAAAATCAATTTGAGCAAAACCGTCCGGTCCTTTTCTGATGGCATCTACGGGACAGGCTTGTTCGCACGGTACAGGCACATAAGTAATGGCATTATACGGACAAGAGGCTTTACATTGACCGCAGTTTTTGCATTTGTCGGGATCAATGCGGCTTTTACCGTTAACGACGGAAATCGCGCCGAATTTACAGGCAGTTTGGCAGCTGCGCGCCAAACAACCCTGACAGGCTTCCGTCACGATATGGCGTGCTTTTACGCATCCTTTACAAGCGATATCCAAAACGGTAAGCGGCTTTTCCGGAATATCTTTACGCAGGAGTGCTTGCTTGGCATATTCGTTTAAAGAGGTGGCCTCATCGTCTTGCTCAATGGCAAAACCCAAAGCGGCCAATGTACGAGCACGAAATACGGCGCGTTCTTTATACACGCAGCAACGCACGTCCAAATTGGCATTACGCGGTACCACATCATGCGGAATGCGATAGGCACCCGTTTCTAAGGTGCCTTTGTCAAAGGCTTCAATTACTTTTTTAAGGGCTTGTCTTTTAAACCCAAGGGCTTTATTGTCACTCATATTACTCATATTTTACCATATTGAAGGCACCTCTGCCTGCTGACTAATAGTATGGTGTTAATAAACGAAAAGCATTGTTGCGCAGTTGTTTCCACCAAGTAAGTTGAATATAGTGTGTTTTAGAGAGCAGGCGGGCTTTTTTCTTTTTTGCTTCTACGATATGTTGTACCTGTTTTGCCAGCATCGGGTCAAAACATTCCATATTACTTTCAAAATTTAGTTTAAAACTGCGCACGTCCCAATTGGCCGAGCCGCTAAAAAGCCACACTTCATCAATTAAAAACAATTTGCTATGGTCAAAAGGCGGTGCGGAACGATAAATTTTAACTCCTTTCTCAAGCAACCTTAAAAAATTGGCTTGCATTGCCCAGTCCATACCCAAAATGTTGCTTTTTTCCGGCAGAATAATTTCTACTTCTACTCCGCGTAAAGAGGCGGTTTCCAATGCGGATAGAATATTATTCTCCGGTAAAAAATAAGGAGTCACGATGCTTACTTTTTTTTGCGCACAAGCCAAAGCACCCAAGCACATTCTTTCCACTTTTCCAAAATCACCGTCAGGTCCGTCCGGAATTAGGCGCATAGGGGTTGCCCCTTTGCAAGGAGATTGCTGGGGAGGGCGTGTGTTTTTATTTAACAAAGATTGCTGAGTGCTAAAAGCCCAATCTTCTTCAAAAATATTAGAAATTTGAGAGATGACCGGCCCTTGTATTTCAAAAGTAATATCCTGTATGGGCTCTTGAGGATTTTGGTTTAACAAATTCCCTTCTGAAATATTCATGCCGCCAAAAAAAGCAATTTCTCCGTCTATTACCATTATTTTTCGATGGTTTCTTAAATTTACAAAAGGCAAATTAACAGGACTTTTGCTGGGTAAAAAAGCAGCAAACTCCAAGCCTTTGATATGTTTAAGTGCTTTGTATATATTAGGACGGCTATAATTAAGCCCTACTCCATCTACCAAAATACGCATTTTTGCTCCATTTTGAGCGGCCTTCTGCAAAGCCGAAACGAACATTTGCCCGGCTTTGTCATTGTTAAAAATATAACTGGCAATCATAACTTCTTTTTTTGCCTGAGAGATGACCTGACACATACGCAGATAGGCTTCGTCCCCGTTGAGCAGTGGAAGGACTAAATTACCTAAAGATAAATGTTGAGGGTGGGTTTTGTAGCCCAGATGCAATAATTGCCATACGGAGGGGGGAATTTCTTTCTCCAAATCTTGTGGAGTTTTGCCGCTGGCGGTAAAAGGATTTTTTCCGCGATTTTGCAGGCGCAAGGCTTTGCGGCGGATTCGGTTAATTCCCAATATAATATAAGCCACACTTCCTACAACAGGAGCCAACCAGACTAACCCTATCCAACCGATGGCACTGGGCACGTCTTCTTTGTGCATGAGAATATGAAAGGTGACTGTAATTTGCAGACACAGTAAAAAGAAACCGGCCAGTGTTAAAGAAAAAAAGTTCATATATTTCTCCTTAAAAATACGATAACTTTATTGACGAAAAATAAAATAGAAAGAAAAAGGTTATTCTGATTTTTTATTTTCCTTGTTTAAAGTCATTGTGGGTGGCACCGTTTTAGGATGAATGACGCGTGGCATATACATTTGATCTTGCAGGGTTCCTCCGGATACTAAGGCCTTTCTCACCGTACGTTTTTGTTTTTGGGGAGGGAGAGAAACCGGCAGTTTTTGTTTTTCTTCTGTTTTTTTACGTAAAGAGGTTAAATAATCCGTTTTACTTTCTTCCGTTTCAAAAGACAGCGTCAGTTCTTCTTTTTCAAATAAAAACCATCGTTGTGTAGGTGTAGGGGTATTGATATCTTGATAAGAGAGTTTGTACAAAACGGTATTTCCTTTTAAAGAAGGCTCTTTTTCTTGCAGGGCGTTGGAGCCATAAAAAGAAAGGAAATCCTTTAATTTTAAACCGATATTAATATTATATTTTTTGTTAATAGCCAACACATCTGCTGCAGTAGCGGCGACGGTGATGAAGGATTGGGGTTCTTCGGCCTTAAATAGAAATTTCCTAAATTGGCGGTTGTTATAATATTCCACCAAGGCATATTCGGCCGAAGGACTACGCACAATGCGGTCTTTATCCGACACAACAGGCATAGCATACAATAGTTGCTCACGCGTGCTATTGCGCAATTTACGTGAGAGTTGTCGGGCCGTTTTCTGCCAAATGCTGGGGCTTTCTGCCGTAGGGGTGCCATGCATTTCTATTACGATTTCATCTTCAGCCCAAACGGAAAAGGGCAGAAAGCAAAAAACAAAAAGAAAAATAATTTTCCTCATAGGAGCAGTGTATCAATTTTTAGTTTTTTCTGATAAAAAGTTTACTCAAAAAGCCAGGTGTTGAGATATCTTTCCCCGCTATCAGGCAAAAGAACAACGATGTTTTTGTCTTGTGTTTGGGGGAGTTCGGCCAAATGCAAAGCAGCCCACAAGGCTGCCCCTCCGCTAATACCGATAAGCAACCCTTCTTTTTGTGCGGCCAATCGGGCTGTTTGAGCGGCTTGCTCATCGGTGACGGGGATAATTTGGTCAATGATAGTTTTGTCCAAAATGGGCGGTATAAATCCTGCCCCAATGCCTTGTATTTTATGCGGTCCGGCAGGTTTTCCTTCCAAAACGGCAGAATCTTGAGGTTCAACGGCTATTATTTGGACGTTTGGATTTTGTTTCTTTAAAAATCTTCCTACACCCGTAATGGTGCCGCCTGTACCCACTCCGGCTACAAAATAATCTACTTGCCCCTCTAAATCCTGCCATATTTCCTGTGCCGTTTGAGCATGAGCCGACGGGTTGTTTGGGTTTTCAAATTGTTGCGGTATAAAAGAAAGAGGTATCTGTCGTTGTAATGCTTGCGCTTTGGCAATAGCTCCGCGCATACCTTCTGCTGCAGGAGTTAAAAATACCTCTGCCCCTAATGCTTTTACCAAGCGTACCCGTTCTTGGCTCATATTTTCGGGCATAGTTAAAATCAGTTTATATCCGCGTACGGCTGCTATGAAAGCAAGCCCGATGCCGGTATTACCGCTGGTAGGCTCGATAAGGGTACTTTGTTCGGTCAAAATACCGGCTTTTTCTGCTGCTTCTATCATAGAAAGAGCAGGGCGATCTTTGACGCTGAAAGGGTTAAACATTTCCAACTTGGCATATAAATGGGCAGATCCGTTGTTGATTTTGTTAATGCGGACCAGCGGTGTGTTTCCAATCAGTTGGGTCATATCGGTGGCGTATTTCATAAATCTCCTATTTTGCCAAAACAGAATTTTTCACCCGTCCTCGGCAAAAAGCATTAATATTATCAAGCGTTGTGTTTAAAATCCGATGTACGGCATCTATGGAATTAAACGCAATATGCGGTGTGATGAGAACATTTTTCAACTGCATCAAACGCGCATTAACAATGGTGTTCATCGCAAACTCTTTTGGAATGTCTTGTGATTTTAAAATAATATCATCATGAATAATAAAATCTTCGTTTTCCAAAACGTCTAATGCGGCTCCACCCACCTTGTGGCTTACAATGGCCCTGTATAAGGCTTCTGGGTCTATTAGAGAGCCACGAGCAGTATTTACAATGATAACACCTTTTTTCATCTTTTGAAAAGCAGTGTCGTTTAACATATGATAATTTTCTTTGGTAGCCGGCGCATGTAAAGAGATGATATCCGCTTTTTCGTATAACTTGTCCAGAGAAACATATTTTAAACCAAAGATACGGCGTATTTCATCG
>JAFXGO010000007.1 GCA_017520185.1 Elusimicrobiaceae bacterium
AGCAGCTTTTGCCTTGAAACAAGCGCAGACGAAGATGTACTGGCAAAGAGCAGGCATGCCGATTATTGGCACGCTCAAAAATGCATGGGGAACATTAACAGAAGGCAATTACCTCTATAACATTGCCCCGATCCGCTTTGCTAGAAATAAATATTATGCTCAACATAAAGCGTCTGCTGGCAGTGTAGCGGAAACCGTTAAAGCGTGGACTCCTCAAGAGATTGCAGTTCGTAATTTGGCCAAAGGTTTTGTTTTTAACACCGGCAAAGGAATTAAGGGTTTTGTAAACCGCATGTTAGGCCGCGAGAGCGACCCTATCTTGGCCGGGCTTCAAACGCAGATCGAAAAAGTTTTATTGGCTCGTATGCCCGGAGCGAAGGCTTTAGGCATTCGCCCGCACAGTTCTTTCCTTAACAGGGTGGAGGCTCATTATGCCGCCAAAAAATATACAAAAGTAGCCAAAGCCTTATTGTTGGAAGCAAAGAAAGAGGCGTTGCAAGAGTATATTGCTACCTATGGTGAAGCGTTTGAACTTTTCTATAAAGATCAAAATTTTGTTAATATCTATTTACAAAAAATAGAAGATTCTTTGGCTGCTTCTTCCGCCTTACCTCAGGAAATTAAGACAACGGTATTAAGCCAAATGTCTGCCAATTTCCAAAATAGCAGCACTTTGCATGTGCCGGTTTATAACGAAAAAAACAACTTGGTAGGAACTTTGCCTGTAGAACGTCCGGCAGGAATGAAAATCAGCAACAACCAATCCTACTATATTGTTTATTCTCTGAAGAAAGAAGGTTATGTGGGGGAAATGTTCTTTTGGGAAGGGGCAAAAGGAGAGAAAGCCTTTACTACCGGTAAGCAAGTATTAGTTCGTTCGGATATTCCCTTAGAAATAACAAAGAACCAAGTAGTTCGCGCCTCCTCTTTCGGATTAAAGAAAGCGGCAGAAGGGTTGTTGATGATTAACAACCGCGTTTGGCCGATGTTTGCTTTGTACTTGTTAGCAGGTATGGGCAACGTCACCACCGTTATTGCCACTTTTGCAAAAGATTCTTTTACTTTGAGCAATACGGAAATGTATTTGATGGGTGGTGTTTCCTCTGTTGTCATGGGTATTATCAGTCTTTTTGCAGGGGTATTGCAAAATAGATGGATGTTTACTAAAAAAGACGGCAAAATAGTATATAACGAAAAAAGAGGGCGTTTGCTTACCACCAATATTGGTTTGGTGTCTGCCGTAATAGCCTTTGTCTTGCCTTGGGCAGGAGGTATGGGTGGACTTATGGGAGAGGCCTTCCTCTATAAGAAATATTTATTATTTGCCTCCTTCTTCTTGTTGGGTATTTCCGGTGCATTTTTGGACGTATCTATGAAGCCTACATTGATGGCGGTCAGCCCTCGCGGTGTATACCAAGATCGCGTAGGAAGCCTTAGCGTCTTTAAACAAATCGTCGGTAATGCTTCCAATTATATTGTTCCGCCGTTGGCTATGGCTGTTGCCATGTTTATTGGCACACAATGGGACTGGACGATTTTCTTCCCCTTATATACCGGCATGAGTATTGGTATTGCCGGGCTGTATAACATCTTCAAAATGAAAGAGCAGACTTTGGCGGAAAAAGAACCGACCAGTCCTAAAGAAATGTTATCCATTAAGAAAATGTTTAAAGAATTAACCGGAAAAGAGAAATATAATAAGTTAATTCGTCGAGGTGTTGCTGCGGTGGCTTTCCACGGGGCCAACATGAGTATTTTTGGTATGTTTGTTAACAACTTGATGAAAGACCATTATGATGCCTTTAGTATTACGCAGTTGTATAATGCAGATACGGGTGGCGGCATATTTAACATGTTAGCTCAAACATGGGAAGTAATGTCTTCTTCTTGGTTAGGGCAATCTATGCTTTACTTTACCGTTCCTATCATCGTTGGTCGTGTGTTAGGTACCAAATTAATGAAGAATGAAAGCAATTTCTTCGGATTAATGGGAAAAATAAGCGGTGGTACTTTGTTAAAAATCAGCATTGCTTTGGTAGCGGCAGGTATTGCTTTGGTGAATGCTCCTTTATGGAGTCTGCAAGTGGCAGGGGTGGTCTCTTTGGCCTTAGGTTTGACCAATATCTCTCCCATTATTACCGGATATTTAACAGATCAAACGCGCAAAACCTCTGATGCGGTCTCTGCCTTAATGTCAGGATCATCCATTCTGTCCTTTACCATTAGCACGATTTTTGGTGTAATTTTGGATGTTGTATCCGGTGGATCTTTCCTCTATTCGTGGGCACCGTTTCTGATACCGACTTTCTTGTCGATATACTTATACCAATTCGGTAGCGTAATGAATAAAAGATCTTTAGAAACGACGGAAGAAGAACTGAAGGAAATCTTGAAGAAAAAAGAAGCTGAAACAGCAGTTAAACAAAAGAACGATACTGCCGAAACTCATTAATCCATAAATAAAATTCCGGCTTAGGCCGGAATTTTATTTGTCTAAAAGTTTTCGTAATAATCTATCAGAATAAGGAATGGGAATATTCATGCCCAAAGAAGTAATCCTGCCGGCATGAGGGCCATGATAATCTGATCCGCCTGTGGCAAATAAATCATATTTTCGGGCGATTTTAAGGAGTTCTTGTTTTAATGTATAACTGTGTGAAGGATAAAAAACTTCCAGCCCGTCTAGTCCTGCCTCTTTCCATGCCGGAAAATTCCATACCTCTTGCACCAGTCCCGGATGTGCCATAACAGCCATACCTCCGGCTTTTATAATTTGAATAATCGCTTCTATTACACTGACTCCTGCGGAAGGAACATAGCCTACTTGACCGGGAATTAAAAATTTGCGAAAACCCTCCTGACGAGAGGGAACAATCTTTTTCTTTTTTAAGGCATCAGCCACATGCGCTCTGGAAACGGTGTTAGGGGCTAAGGAAAAAACATCTTCTTCCGTCAAATCTACGCCGCTAGCGGCAATTTGCCGAATAATTTGTCGAATGCGGTTTTGTCTGTTTTGGCGATTTTGGGCTAAAAAATCTTGAAAATCTTTATTATGAATATCAATATTGTAGCCTAAGAAGTGAAGGTGGTCGTGGTCTCGAGTGCTGATTTCTACTGCCGGCACAAAATCTAACGCTCTTTTTTGACAAGCTGCTTGAGCAGCAGGTACTCCGTCAGTAGTGTCGTGATCGGCTAATGCGAACAGTTTTACCCCCGCTTTCCACGCCTCATAAGACACATCTTCCGGAGAAGATGTGCCATCTGAGAAAAAGGAATGGGTGTGTAAATCTGCCTTTAGCATTATACGCGTTCAACGGCAGTGACACCGGGTACTACTTCTTTAATTTTGCGTTCTACTACGGCTTTTAACGTCATTTGAGCAGCCGGGCAACCGCCACAACGTCCGCGAAGGCCTACCGTCACAATACCGGTTTTTTCATCTACACCGATTAACTGAATGTCACCCCCATCGGATTGCAAAATAGGGCGGATTTGTTCTATTACGGCTTCTACTTGTTCTTTCATAGTTATTTCTCCAAATCAAGATTTCTTTTATTATATCTTTTTTCTGTTTGTTTCAGGCATAGAGATATCTATTGCAAAAACAGCCCCAATATTTGCTATACTTTTTGGTGAAGAGATATGTAGTTATTATTAAGGAGAAACTTTGCTATGAAAAAAATGGTAGCTCTTGCCTTGATGTTTTGTTTTGTTTCCGCGCCGGTTTTTGCTCAAAAATATGCCAGCGTTAATACGACTAAAGCCAACATTCGCACTTGTGCCGGTACGAAATGTGCGGTAAAATGGTATGCGTGGAAATATACCCCTGTTATTATGGTGAAAGCCAGCGATGACAAACAATGGGTATTGATCAAAGATTTTGAAGGTTTTAACGGCTGGATTTCCGCTTCCTTGCTTAGCCCCAATGGTGCTATGTCTGCTAAAGTGGATTTGAACGTGCGCAAAGGACCCGGCGTCAGCAACGAAATCGTCTGCACTGTAGAAAAAGGATATACCTTTAAATATTTGTCCAAAAAAGGCTCTTGGATTGAAGTAGAAGATGCTCCTGAAAATGCCAAAGAAGGCAAATGTCATGGATGGATCTATAACCAAAATTTGTGGGGTTTCTTTAAACAATAAGCCTCTGCCTTGCTTTGTGTCTTTGTAAAAAGATACAATATAAGTATGAAGAAAATTTTAGTCCTTATAACCGTAGTAAGTGTTGTAGCTTGCGCTTTTTGTGCGATGCGTAAGGTGCGTGAAGCTCGTTTCCACGTGACGGGAACGGTGACCGTGCCGGCGCGCTTGGCCAAAGTGGCGGAAACGGATAATAATTCCTGCACGATTATCGTGAAAAACGCCGCCGATGTGCCTGTAGCCATTAAACGCGTAGTTAATCCGAAATTTCCGTTGCAGTTTCAATTGGAAGAAGAAGATTTGTTGGCTACCACTTTAGAAGGGGATTTAAAATTAGAAGTACAAATCAACAGTCATGGCAAATTGGGTGTCATTAAAGAAGGCGATATTTTTGGCTCAGCTTCCAAAACTATCAAATCTAATGCAAAAGATGTTATCGTTCAAGCAGATAAAATGACCGGTATGCCCAGACTAGCGCGTAATGCACGGGGTAATTTTTTCCGAACAGCCGCGCGTTAAACAAAAAAGCAATTTTAAACCCGCCTTTTACGGCGGGTTTTTTAATCTCTGTTTTGGAAAAATATAAAAATCTTGACGAGCGTGTTAATAAAACGCACAATGAAGTAAAATCTTTATGCAAGGGGAAATATGTCTAAAATTTGGTTATTTTGTTTTTTGTTTTTTCTCTCTCCGTTTTTGCCGGCTCAGGAAAATACAATTTTGGGGCAAGAAGACGTGTGGAAGGCTTTTCAGCAATACAACCCGGTTTCTTTGCAGAAAGCCTCGTTGTTTCCTGAATATGATGCTTTGTTGCGGCAGGTGGCGTCTTCTTTCTCTGCGCCACGTACATTGGAAAATGAGGTGGAATTAATTGCTTTGGTTAAGAACTTTGACAATTCCATCATTCTTCACTCCATAGGGCAAGAATATGCAGAATCCAAAACATGGCAAATAGCGTCTGGAACGATGCCGTCTGCCGTACAAGAAGAAAAAATGTTTCAGGATTTGATAGGGGTGGTGGAATCTCTTTTTAAAAACACATTGGAAGTTAAGAAAATACAAATATCTCTCTATAAAGAAAAAATAAAAGAAGTTAAAAAACAACAAGAACTTTTGCCTCAAGATAAAAAAGAGCAAATTGAAAATATAAAAGAGGAAATAAAAAAAGTGAAAAAAGAGATAAAAGAACTTCGAAAAAATAATAAACAAAAAATCCGAGATACCGCTCAAAAATACTTTTCAGATATTAAATCCTCTTACCAAACAGAGCAAAAAATTTATTTTTAAAAGAAAAATAATATAGCCAAAAAATATATTTCTTGATCCGAAAAGGCCCATTAAGCAAGAAATGAGGTTTAATTTGGCAAAATTTGCGGGTAAAAGTTGCAGTTTGCTTGCATAAATTGATTTAATGTAAGAGTAGGAGATTCTAAAGACAATTTTTAATTTTTTAAAGGAATTTTTATGATCAGATTAGTAATAGATAAAGTATTTGGTACCAAAAGCGAACGCGACCTCAAAAAAATCCAACATTATGTAGATCAAGCAAATGCTTTTTCAAACACGATAGAATCTCTTTCCGATGAGCAACTTAAAGACAAGACGCAAGAATTTAAAAACAGACTCTCTGCCGGCGAAACATTAGACGATATTTTGCCGGAGGCTTTTGCCGTAGTAAGAGAGGCGGCCAAACGTGTAATCGGATTAAGACCGTATGATGTGCAATTTTTAGGCGGTATTGTACTGCATCAAGGTAAAATTGCTGAAATGGGTACCGGTGAAGGAAAAACCTTAGTGGCTGTTTTGCCCTCCTATTTAAATGCTTTAACGGGCAAAGGGGTGCATGTTGTCACCGTAAACGATTATTTGGCCCGCCGTGACCGTCAATGGATGGGCCCTATTCATGAATTTTTAGGTCTTACTGTTGGTTATATCAATCACGATATGCCCAATCATGAAAGACGTGAGATGTATGCCAAAGATATCACTTACGTCACGAACAATGAATTAGGTTTTGACTATTTGCGTGATAACATGGTTATTACTAAAGAAGAAAGAGTCTTGCGCCCATTAAATTATTGTATCGTAGACGAAGTAGATTCTATTTTAATTGACGAAGCCCGCACGCCTTTGATTATCTCCGGTCCGTCAGAGCAAAGCACCGATAAATACTATATCGTAAACCGTTTGATTCCTTCTTTGAAAGTTCGTTTAATTACCGAAAATGATGAAGTAAAAGCCAAATACGAACAAATTGATTTAGCAGCCGGTTATGACGGGATTGTAGATGAAAAAAATCATACGGCCACTTTGACGGAAAGTGGTATTGCTAAGGCAGAAAAATTTTTAAACGTCACCAATTTGTATGATGATGTGCAATCTGAATGGGTGCACCATATTAACCAAGCCTTGCGCGCGCATCACTTGTACGAAAAAGATGTAGATTATGTGGTAAAAGATGGTGAAGTGGTGATTGTGGACGAATTTACGGGGCGTTTGATGCCGGGCCGTCGTTGGAGTGACGGTTTGCATCAATCGGTGGAAGCAAAAGAAGGCCTGCAAATAAAAGAAGAGAACCAAACTTTGGCCACCATTACCTTCCAAAATTTCTTTAAATTATATCAAAAACTTTCTGGTATGACGGGTACCGCCATGACGGAAGCCAATGAGTTTTGGCAAATTTATAAATTAGACGTGGTGGAAATCCGCCCGAATCGTCCCTCCAAAAGACAAGATTTTCCGGATTTGGTCTTTTTAACGGAAAAAGATAAGTTTAATGCTATCGTGGCAGAAATTGAAGAATTGTGGAAACACGGTGCACCGGTGTTGGTGGGTACGCGTTCTATCGAAAAATCTGAAAAGTTGGGGCATATGCTTCGTGCCAAAGGCATTCCGCATAAAGTATTGAATGCTAAATATCATGAAATGGAAGCCCAAATCATTAGCCAAGCCGGCCGCAAAGGAGCAGTCACGATTGCAACCAACATGGCCGGACGCGGTACGGATATTGTATTGGGCGGAAGTCCGGCCGATAAAGCCGAGCAAGAATATGTCGTTAATCAGGGCGGGTTGCATGTAATTGGTACAGAAAGACACGAAAGCCGCCGCATTGATAATCAGTTGCGCGGTCGTTGTGCCCGTCAGGGAGATCCGGGTTGTTCCCGCTTTTACATCTCTTTGGAAGATGAACTGATGCGTTTGTTTGCCAATACGGTTAAGATCAGTTCTATTTTAAGTACGTTGGGTATGAAAGAAGGAGAGGCGATAGAATCTCGTCTGATGAGCCGCCAGATTGAAGGGGCTCAGCGTATGGTGGAAGGGCATAACTTTGATATCCGTAAACATTTGTTGGATTATGACAAAGTGATGAACCAGCAACGTACGGCTATTTATGGCTTGCGCAATGCTATCTTAGACGGGGAAGACATGACCAACACCGTTTTGCGCATGATTGAAGAAGTTGTGGAAGAAATTGTTGGTACGTATTTCTTCCCGCGTGATTTGGCAAAATGTAATTTTGAAACACTTAACATTACCTTGCGTTCATTATTCCCGCATGCATTTGATTATAATGAACAAAACACCAAAGATAAAACGCAGGAGACTTTGGTTGTTGAAATCTTGGCTATCGTTGAAAAATTATATCATCAAAGAGCCGACGTTTTTGCTTCTCAGAATGTCAATTTTGCGGAATTGGAACGCATGCTTTTGCTTCAAATTATTGACAATGCCTGGAAGCAAAATTTGTATGAGTTGGACCAATTAAAAAGCAGTGTCAGTTTGCGTGGATATGCACAGAAAGATCCTTTGATTGAGTATCAAAAAGAAGCCTACAAACTGTATGCTGCCATGATGAATAAAGTGCGTGATTTGATGGTGGGTTATATTTTCCGCTTGCAGTTGCCACCGGTGCGGCAAGCTGTTTCTGCCAATAAGCAGAAAAGCCCTGCTGCTAAAAAATCCTCCGCACAAGAAGATTCTTCTTATAAAATAGGGAGAAACGATCCTTGTCCTTGCGGAAGCGGTAAAAAATATAAAAAATGTTGTGGAGTGGAAAAATGAAAAAAGTAAAAGGAGTTCTTTTGTTGATTTGTTCCATAGCTGCTATTTTATTAGCGCTTACTTTCTATTCTCGTCGTAGCACAATAGAGGTGGAAATGCCTTTGCTGACCAAGTCTATGGTGGACGAAAGATTGAAAGAAATGGAAAAGAGCGAAAAGCGCCGCCAAACGGCACAAGAGGCTCATCGTCGGGCAGAATTGGAAGAGCGTTTGATTTCTTGCCAAACGGATGAAGATTGTATCATCGTGGATAAAGATCCTTGTGGTTGTTTAAAAGGACCGGAAGGAGTGACGGCTATTAATGCCACCATGACGATGGAGTTTTCTAAAATGATGGAATCTTTGTTTGCTAAGGCTACATCTTGTCCTTCGGTGGGATCTTCTGAGAGAGAATGTTCCGCTACGGCTCGTCCTGCCTGTGTAAAAAATTCCTGTAAAATTGTTTATTAGGTAGTGCAATGAGTCCGATTCGTCGTCAATTTTTAACTGAACAAAAAGCCGAAAAAGAGTCTGTCTCTTTTTTGGCTTTTTTTGTAAAAAAATTATTATTTGTTTTGTTTTTGTTGCTCTGTACAGTATCTTCTGCCCTTTTATTCAAATATGCTTATCCTCAACATTCTTATAGCCTTTTAGCATGGTTGGCCTTGTCTCCGTTTGTCTGTGCTTTGATACGCTTAAAATCTTTTTGGAGTTCTGTTTTCTACTCGTGGTTAACGGGAACTTGTGTCTATGCCGGTTTGTATTATTGGGTGTATGTCACTTGTGTAGAAGGTGGCGGGCTCAGTGTGCCGATGGGCGTTTTTTGTTGGATAGGTTTGAGTTTTATAATGGCTGTTCAATTTGCTATTTTTGGCGGAAGTTGTTTTTATCTAAAAAAAATAAAAAGCCTTTTTGCCATATTAGCGGCATTAGGGTGGGCTGCTTTGGAATGGGCTCATGAAATGTTGGCCACTTATTCGTTGGGGTTTCCGTGGTTTTCTTTGGGTTATTCTCAATGGAATTTGCCTCAAGTTATTCAGATTGCCTCGTTTACAGGTACAACAGGTATCAGTGCATTAATCGCTTTTTGTTCCGTTAGTGTTGGGCAAGCCTTTGCCATGCCCCAACTAAAACGCGGTATTATGCAAATGTTTTTGGCAGCGGCTGTTTTTTTGGCAACGTATGGATACGGTGCATATGTATTGGCCCAACCGCAACCTCGCTCTCTTTTGCGTTTGCAGGCCGCTCTGATGCAACCCAATATTGATCAATACAAAAAATGGAGTTCTGAGTTTGAACAGGAAATAATGGATACGATTGCTCAAATGGGTGCAGAGTTGGAAGGGAAAAATTTAATGCTTACCATATGGCCCGAAAGTGTAAGTCCGGGACCTGTGCAAGAAGAACCTTATTTTTCCCTGTTTAACGATTTGGCTCAGTTTTCCGGAGCTTGGCAATTAGTGGGTAGTAATCGCCAAGAAGGGCAACAACAATATGTCAGTGCCTTTATGTTTTCCACGCAAGAGGAATTCCCTTTTTATGATAAAGTACATTTGGTTCCTTTTGGAGAATATATCCCCTTTCGAAATATAATCCAACGGCTTTTCCCACAGATAGAAATATTGGGTGCTTTGGGCTCTTTTCAAAAGGGAAAATGGGACCAGCCTTTGTTGGCCGTTTCGCAAATTCCTTTCGGAACCACCATTTGTTATGAGTCTATCTTTTCTTCCCGTTGGAGAAGTCAGGCTCGTGCTGGGGCCAAGTTTTTTGTAAATATTACCAATGATGCGTGGTTTTTTGATACAGATGCTCCCTATCAACACTTAGCGATTTCTGTGTTAAGAGCAGCCGAACTGGGGGTGCCTGTATTGCGCGCGGCTAATACCGGCATTTCTGCGGTTATTTCTGCCAAAGGTCAAATTTTATCCCGTACACAATTAAATACAAGAGATATTTTGTGGGCAGGAGTGCCGCTTGCTCTTAGCATGGAAGAAACTTTTTACACGCGTTGGGGAGATTGGTTCCCATGGGTCTGCGCTGCTATTTACTTTACTATTTTACTTTCGGTGATGGTTTTTTCTTATGAATAATATTGAATTTAAAGATATAGAAAATATGCTTGGTATTTTAACGGAGCGTATCCAAAAAATCGGCCAAATGGAAAATATTCCTGCTAAAGAAAAAGAGTTGGCCTCTGTGCAATCTTTAGCGTCGGAACCCGATTTTTGGGAGGATAACCAAAAAGCTAAAACCATTACCCAAAAAATAGACAGTTTGAAAAATGCAATAGAAACTTACGTCTGTTTGGTAAAGCAGTTGGAAGATAACCAAACTTTGTATGAACTCTCTCGCGAAATGCAAGATGAAAAAGAATTACCTGTCTTAGATGCCGCATTAAAAGAACTTGAAAAACAAGTTGAAAAAAAAGAATTTGAAATTACCTTATCTCATCCACATGACAAATTAAGGGCTATTTTGACTATTCATGCCGGAGCCGGCGGTACGGAATCTTGTGATTGGGCGCAAATGTTGTTGCGCATGTACACTCGCTGGGCCGAACAGCATAATATGAAAATATCCATCACAGATGTTCTGCCGGGAGAAGAAGCCGGTATCAAAAATGCATCTATTATTGTAGAAGGCCCGTACGCTTACGGATATTTAAAAGGGGAGAACGGAGTGCACCGCTTGGTGCGCGTATCTCCTTTTGATGCCAATGCCCGCAGACATACTTCTTTTGCATCGGTAGACGTTTTGCCGGATATAGAAGATGAAATTAATATTGAAATTCCGGAAAAAGACATTGAGTTGGAAACCAGCCGCGCTGGTGGACACGGCGGTCAAAATGTAAACAAAGTAGAAAGCGCCGTTCGTCTGTTGCATAAACCGACCGGAATCGTAGTCTCTTGCCGTATTGAACGAAGTCAATTACAAAACCGCCAAACCGCTATGAAGATGTTAAAAGCTCGTTTATATGAAATGGAATTAGATAAAAAACGCGCTGAGGCGGAAAAACGTTATGGACAGAAAGGGGAGATTGCGTGGGGTCATCAGATCCGTTCCTATGTATTTATGCCTTATCAATTAGCCAAAGATTTGAGAAGCGGTTATGAAAGCGCCAATATCACAGCCGTTATGGACGGAGATTTGGATCCTTTTATTTTTGCTTACTTACGTTATGAGGCAGAGCGAAAAATATGAGCGGTCTATACCTGCATATTCCTTTTTGCCGTCAAAAATGCCACTACTGTGACTTTGTTTCTTTTGCTTGTAAAGAAGAATTAATAGACTCTTACTTATGTGCTTTAGATACGGAGGCCTCTTTATTTGGTCAACAAACATTTGACACTCTCTATATCGGCGGGGGAACACCTAGTATTTTATCGGTTAATCAATTAGATGTATTGTGTGAGATTGTTAGCCGGCATTTTGCTCCTATTTCTTCTTTTTCAGAAAGTACCGTAGAGGCCAATCCGGAAAGTTTAACACCGGAAAAATTAAAACTCTTAAAGCAACTTGGAATAAATCGTTTGAGTTTAGGCCTGCAAAGCATGAATGATTATGTGCTCAAGCGTATTGGCCGTGTGCACGATGTCAATACTTTTTTAGCTGTTTATAATCATGCCCGTCAGGTTGGTTTTGAAAATATCAGTATAGATTTGATAGCCGGTTTGCCGGAACAAAGTGAACAAGATTTCTTAACAGGTTTAAAGCAAGTTTTGGATTTGAAACCACAACACCTTTCCGTTTATGGTTTGCAGATAGAAGAAGCAACCCCTTTTGCTACGGCAGGTGTAAAAGTAGACGACGAACTGTTGCGTAAAGAGTTGGAACAAGTACATTTTATTTTACATGAGGCGGGGTTTGTTCATTATGAGATTTCCAATTTTGCGCTTCCGAATTTTGAAAGCAGGCACAATTTGGCTTATTGGAAAAATCAAGAATATTTAGGGCTGGGGCCATCGGCAGCGTCTTATCAAAAAGGCCAAAGATACAGTAATACCTCTGACTTGAGGGAATATTTGCGTTGTATGCGTTTTGGAAAACCGGCGGTTGAATTTTCCGAAAAATTAACCGGCAAGGCCAAAGAAGGTGAGGCAATTATGTTGGGGTTAAGAATGTTGGAAGGGGTGCATTTAACGCCTCATCAACAGGCGCTTTTTTCTGACGAGATAGAAGATATTTGCCAGCGTGGTCTTGTGACTTTGGAAGATGATTTACTAAAATTAACTTTTGAGGGAATGTTTTTGGCTAATCAGGCCTTCATGGCTTTTGTGGGACCGTTTTAGGGTATGAAAATTACTTCTTACCGTACGAAAATTTTTAAAGAAAATGAGGATTTATATTCCTTTATTCTTCGTTATATTGCCCAATTAAAAGAAAAGGATATTTTGGTCATTTCCTCTAAAATTATCAGTTTGTGGAAGGGCTTATCTGTGCCGTATGGTAGCTTGGCCCAAAAAGAGGCTTTGATTTGTAAAGAAAGCCAAGCCTGCTTGAAAACAAAATTAGCATGGTTGACCATCAAGTCCGGTATGGTGATGACTAATGCCGGTATAGATGAATCTAACGCCAACGGAAAGTGGCTGCTTTTGCCGGAAGATTTATATGCTTGTGCTGCAGAAATAAGAAAGGCTCTTTGCAAAATTTATCGTATTAAGAAACTAGGGGTTATTATTACTGACAGTATGATTTTACCCCTTCGAAGCGGCGTAATAGGTGCTGCTTGCGGATATGCCGGCTTTAAAGGTACACGTGACGAGAGAGGTAAGCAAGATATTTTTGGCAAACCCTTATCTGTGACGCAGGTAAACCTGGCCGATGCTTTGGCAGCAGCGGCAGCGCTGAACATGGGGGAAAGAAATGAAAGAAGACCTCTTTGTAAAATAGAAGATGCCCCTGTGTTTTTTATATCAAAAACAAACCCGTCGGAAATGATTTATCCGCCGGATCAAGATTTGTACGCACCGTTGTTTCAAGCGGTCGGACTAATAAAAAGGAGAAAAAAATGATTAAAAATGTGCTAAGTGAGTTTAAGAAATTTGTGATGCGCGGTAATGTCATTGATATGGCCGTCGGTATCATTATTGGTGGAGCCTTCACCAAAATTGTCAATTCCATGGTTTCGGATATTTTGATGCCGCCTTTGGGATTGTTGCTGGGGAAAGTAGATTTTTCTAACTGGTTTGTTGTGTTGAAACAAGGTGCGACCGAAGGCCCCTATGCTTCTTTGTCAGTAGCGCAAGCGGCCGGAGCCACCACGTTAAACATTGGTAATTGTTTAAATTCTATTATCAGCTTTTTAATTGTTGCGGCTTGTATTTTCTTCTTGATTAAAATGATTAATAAGTTAAATACTCCTAAAGAAGCAGCACCGGCTCCCGTCACTACCAAAAAATGCCCTTACTGCTGCAGCGAAATAGCATTAGAAGCGGTACGTTGTCCGCATTGTACTTCTGAGGTAAAATAGTTTTTAAAAAAGCACAAGAAAAAATCTTGTGCTTTTTTGTTAAAATAAAATTATGAGAATCTTTGCACATAGAGGCGCTAGTGCTTTTGCTCCTGCCAATTCTTTGGCAGCTTTTGCCAAAGCACGCGAAATGGGATGTGTTTGTTATGAATTGGATGTCCATTTGAGTAAAGATGGGCATTTAGTGATTCATCATGACTATAATTTGGGGTCTGATACCACTTGTAATCGTGATATCAAAGACGTCACTTTAGAAGATTTGAAACAGAGCCGTTTAGTGCATTCTTTTGACCCGTCTATCGTGGAACGTCCGCCATTGCTGCATGAAGTGTTGCCTGTGGTGGTGGAAGAATTGGAACTTTTAAATATTGAAATTAAAAACGACGACAATGTTTATCCGGGCATAGAAGAAGTGTTGTGGCGACAGTTAAATTTATTTGGTCCGGAAGCATTGACCAAAATTTTCTTTTCCAGTTTTGATTATCCTACTTTACAGCGTTTGCGCAAAATAGCGCCTGCCGCACAAATCAGTCTGTTAACTCGTCTTTTTGAACCGCAAAAAGCCCGCAATTTAGATGCTTGCAGCGTGCACATGAATAAAACCCGTATTACAAAAGAAGTGGTAGATTTGTGTCATGCGGAAGGGAGGGAAGTGTTTGTTTACACGGTCAATGACCAATACACTATGCACTCGTTGGAACGAATAGGTGTAGATGGTATTTTTACCGATACTCCCAACCTCTTTATAGAGAAGAAAAATTCTTTACCGGAAGAATTGATTAAAAAGTATACACCAATACAGTTGTCTAAGCAAACTCAAACTGCATTAAAAAAGCCCGCCATATAAGGCGGGCTTTTTAAAAGGATTAATAATCAAACTCACTGTCTGAATAACTGTCGTAGCTTGAGCTGTTTTCAGAACCGGTGTCTGCAGCCGGTGCGGCGGCGGCTCCTGCATAATATTGTTCCGGTGAGTATCTGCGCGGTCTTTCCCACAAACGTTTGGTGTTTTTATAATCTCTTTCGCTGGGTTCACCGGGTACCATCGGCTGAGTTCTGTCATCAAAGAAGTAAACATTTTTTTGCGTTTCAGGTTGGACTTCAAAGATGTAATTAGACTCAGATGCCGGTTTAGCCTCACGACGTTCGGCATAGGCCTGTTTGTCTAAATCTTCCAAATAATCTTCTTCGGTTAAATAAATTTTTTTCCGGTTGTAATTATCATCTTGCTTTTTTGAATTACCGGCACAAGCGGTTAAGCTGAAACATACTGCGACACAAAAAACAAAGTAAAACAATTTTTTCATAATCTCTCCTTAAAGTTTCCTCTCTCCTGATAATATAATGTTTTCCAGCAAACATGCAAGCGTAATAGGGCCTACCCCTCCGGGTACGGGAGAAACGCGGCAGCCTTGTTGTGTAAGTTCTTGCCATTTTGCATCTCCGCACAAGTTTCCGTTTGCATCTAAATTGGTAGCAATATCTATTACAGTGCTATTGGGGGGAGTGTTGTGTCCCGACAATAATCCGGCCTTCCCCACCGCACTGCAAATTAATTGGCAATTTTGCAGAGATGTTTTTAGATCGGTTGTAAAACTATGGCACAGTTTTACGGTCGCATTTCGGCAACTTAATAAATGGGCTAAGGGTCTTCCGACAGTGGAAGAACGACCGATAACAGCCGTTTCTATGCCTTGCAGAGAAATTTTGTGATAATCTAACAAATGCAAAACGGCCATAGCGGTACAAGGAACGAATGTATTTAAGTTTTTCACTTCTTCCCATGTCTTACACAAAAATAAATTCCCCAAAGAAATATTAGACATACCGTCAATATCTTTTTCGGGAGCGATAAAATGAGCGTAGTTGCTTTCTGCTAGAGCCTGCGGTAAAGGGCGCGCAATTAACAGAGCATCAATGTCAGGGGCTAGGGAGTTTTTTTGCAAAAGGTCCAAAAATTGCGGAACAGAAGTGTTTTTATTCACTTCGTGCACATAGGCTTTCACCCCTAATTTTTCAGCGGCCTGTACTTCTTTTTTTAAATACACATAAGCCCCATAGTCTTCTGTAGAACCGATAGCACACAGAGTGATGGGCCTTTTTAAACAATTTTGTACTCGTTCAGCTCTTTGAGCTAAACTTGCGCGTAATTGGGTAGCAAAAGTTTTTCCTTCTAAAATCATAATTATATGATATCAAATTTGTATAGATACATTCAGAGCTCTGCTAAAATCCGGCTTTAGAAAAGAACGCTGGCGCAAATAAGACTCTCCTGACAAATAGCGCGTGGAATGATAAAATATATACATACTTTTATTTTCTTAACCGGTATGTATGGTGTGCCGGATTTATGGAGGAGAGAATGCCCATTTGGATTTTTCGTTTTTCAACCTTAATCGCATTTCCGTTTTTAACGTATGACTTTATTGATAAAAACCCCGTTTATTTGGTGGGCGGTCTGCTATGTGCGCTGATTGTTATTATTGCCGAAGCCGTATTTAAACGCTTACGCTTAATTAAAATAATGATTGCCTGCTCCGGTTTTTTACTTGGTTATTTGCTTTTTGCATTTACGGAATATGCTGTAATCAATTTTTCTGCCGGTTATGAATCTTGGTGGGGAGATTATAGCCGCTATACGGAAATAGGCCTGATTATTTTTGGTGTATTGGCCTGCTTGTTTAAATCTCGTGACTTAGAAGGTCTTTCTTATAAAGGGCATCATTTGAAGATTGCCGATGTGAGTGCTTTGATGGACGGTCGTATTGTAGACTTGTGTGAAATCAACTTTCTTTCAGGGGTAATTGTGTTGCCGGTTTTTGTGTTGGAACAACTCAATAAAATGGCTGCTTCCAAAGACCCGTTGGAAAGAGCAAAAGGTCGTCGTGGCTTAGATGTGGCCAGCAGATTGCAGGAACTGAAAGAAATTTCCGTTCGTATGACTTCTAAAACCCCCAAAGCCGAAAACGATACGGAAAGAATTATCAAATTGGCCAAAAGTTTAGATGCCGAAGTAGTCACTTTAGATTTTAATGCCAATAAAATAGGCTCTTTGTATGATGTCATTGTATTGAACGTAGCAGACTTGGCTACCGCTTTAAAGCCGGTAGTTTTGCCCGGAGAAACCATGTCTTTATTTATCATGAAAGACGGTAAAGAAAAAGAGCAGGGTATCGGTTATTTAGACGATGGAACAATGGTCGTTGTGGAAGATGGCCGTAAACACATCGGTAAACGTACGGAAGTGTCTGTTTATTCCATCTTGCAAACCTCTTCCGGTCGTATGATTTTTGCCAAAGTAAAGTAGTATGGAAGAAAAATTAACCTATGCCGGCGCAGTAATTGTAGCCGGTGGACTTGGAAAAAGAATGGGGCGCCCCAAGCAACTATTGCCTTTGGCGGGCAAGCCTGTGTTGGTCCGTTCGGTAGAGGCTTTTAAAAAAATTCCCTTTGTTAAACAAATCGTTGTTGTCACTTCCGCAGAAAATCGAGAATTTTTGAAGAAATATTTTTCTGATTTGATTTATGCTTTACCGGGTCAAACGCGTTTGGCCTCCGTGATGAGTGGAGTGGCGGCTTTGGACCCTAAAATCCAAGCCATTGCCGTACATGATGGGGCAAGACCGCTGGTGGATCCTTTAGCCGCTCAAAAATGCTTATTAAGAGGATTTTGGGAAGAAGCGGCCGTTCTGGCTGTTCCTGTAAAAGATACCGTCAAACAAGTACGCAACGGACAAGTGCAACAAACTTTGCAGAGAGATTCTTTGTGGGCGGCGCAAACCCCGCAATGTTATCGGGCCAATGTGTTGCGTAAAGCCTTAGAACGGTTTGGGCATTTTCAAGATGCAACGGACGAATCTCAATTAGTGGAACGTTTGGGTGTTAGTGTAAAAATAGAAATGTCCGATTATAAAAATTTGAAGATTACTACGCCTGAAGATTTGGTGATGGCGGAGGTCTTTTTGCAAGGAGGAATGCAAGTGCGTACCGGTTTTGGATTTGATTTACATCGTATGGTAGAAGGACGTAAATTTATTATCGGCGGGATAGAAATCCCCCATAGCAAAGGTTTTTTGGGACATAGCGATGGAGATGTCGTGTTGCATGCCATTTGCGATGCGATGCTGGGCGCTTTATGCTTGGGCGAAATCGGATTGCTGTTTCCTCCTTCTGATCCCAGCATAGAAGGCATTGACAGTAAAGAAATTGCTAAAAAAGTATTAAAAATCGTTCGCCAATATCCGGCTACGCTGCAACATATTGACGCCACTCTTATTACGCAAGAGCCTAAAATCAGCCCGCATTATGAGGCGGTGCGCAAATCTTTGGCGAAAATTTTTGAAATAGATGAAAAAAATATTAGTTTCAAATCTAAAAGTCACGAGCATGTAGGCGAAATTGGGCGCGGAGAAGCCGCCATGTGCCATGCGGTGGCTACTTTGAAATTGGGAGCGTAAAAATGCAAAAAAGCCTTTTCTCTTGTTTGTTGGTGTTTTTCTTTTTAAGTGCGTGCAGCAGTGTGGATTATACCGCTCGCAAAAAATTTTCAGGTATTGATTATTCCGCTTATGAAAATCCGACTCCTGTTGTGCCTGCCGAGAACGAAGATTTTATCGGTTCTTTGCCAGACCCCAGCGTTTTGGAGGAAGGATCGGAATCCTCCGCGCAAAGCGAGTCTGAGGAGTTTCCTTCAGAAGATGAGGATTTTACTTCGGAAGAAATCGCCGCGTCTTACGGGCGTTATACGGATGTGACGGTGGTGGCGGCTGCCAAACGGGTGAAATTAGGAAGTACCGCTAATTCTAAAAATATGGCCCTGTTCCAAAAAGCATTGGACGCCGCATATAAAAAAGCCTTGCGCACCTATCGTCCTGCCGGATTTACTTATTCTATTGCCAGTGTCGGTGCCGTTAATCCGCTCTCGGATATCGAGGTGAGTTGTATTTTGTCTGAACAAGCCGCCAACGAAATAGGCCAACCGACCTGTAATCTCTTTTTCCAAACCATTATTACTCAATATAATAATTTGCTCAGAGAGGCCCAAGAAAATGCAGCTTTATAATAGTGAAAATAGACAAAAAGTAGCATTTACTCCGTTAGATGCCGCACAAGTGACGATGTATTGTTGCGGTCCTACCGTATATAATTTTGCTCATATCGGTAATATGCGCACCTATATTTTTGAAGATTTATTAGGCCGCACCATTCGTTTGCGCTATCCATTAAAACACGTAATGAATGTGACGGATGTGGGGCACTTGGTGTCCGACGCTGATGATGGTGAAGATAAGATGGAATTAGGGGCTGCACGCGAAGGGAAAAGCGCATGGGATATTGCTAAATTTTACGAAGAGAAATTCTTTGAAGATTATGACGCTTTGCATTGTACTCGTCCTACGGTCATCAGCCGCGCCACGCAACATATTAAAGAAATGATTGCTTTGGTAAAAACATTGGAAGAAAAAGGCTTTACCTATCGCACCTCTGATGGGATTTATTACGATACGTCTAAATTTCCGCGCTATGATGTCTTAGTCGGCCGCAGCCGCTTGGAAGGTTTGAAAGGTGGCGCGCGCGTGGAAATGAGCGATGAAAAGAGAAACCCGACAGATTTTGCCTTGTGGAAATTCTCTCCCAAAGACAAGCAACGCCAAATGGAATGGGACAGCCCTTGGGGTATCGGTTTTCCGGGTTGGCACGTGGAATGCTCTGCTATGGCGATGAAATATTTAGGCAAAACGATTGATATCCATTGTGGCGGTATTGATCACGTGTCTGTGCATCATACCAATGAAATTGCCCAAAGCGAAGCCGCTACGGGCCAGAAATACGTGAATTATTGGGTGCATGGAGAGTTCTTGGTTTTGCGTGCCGGCAAAATGTCTAAATCCGGAGGTACTTTTGTCACTTTGCAGACTTTGCGTGATAAAGGATATGATCCGCTGGATTACCGCTATTTGTGTTTGACGGCACATTATCGCACTCAATTGGAATTTACGTATGAATCTTTGGATTCTGCCCGCAAAAGTCTGCAAACTTTGCGCAAAGAAGCATTAAAAGCGGTCGAAGTGTCCCAAAGACAGCAAAGTGTAATTACAGACCGTTTGAATGTCACTCAAGCCAAATTTCAAGCCGCTATGGAAGATGATTTAAATGCCCCTAAGGCTTTGGCCATTGTGTGGGAAACTGTGCGCGGTGCCGAATTGAATGCGGCGGAAAAAGTGGAGTTTTTGAAATTTGCCGATGGAGTTCTCTCTTTGGACTTATTCCGTGAGGAAGAAAAAGAGGAGTCTTTGCCGGCCGAAGTAGAAGAAATTTTGCAGGCTCGTGCCGCTGCGCGCGCAGCCAAAGATTATAAAAAATCTGATGAACTACGCGATGCTTTGCGTGCGGCCGGTTATGCGGTTAAAGATACACCGCAAGGCCAACAAGTAGAAAAAATATAAGTTGATTTGGTTGGTATATGAAAGAAGATTATTATCAAGTTTTAGGCGTTTCTCGCAACGCCAGCGAAAGCGAAATTAAAACTGCCTACCGTCGTGCTGCGATGAAATGTCATCCGGACCGTTGTCCCGGAGATAAAGATGCTGAGGAACGGTTTAAAAAAGTAAATGAGGCTTTTACCGTTTTGTCTGATCCGCAGAAAAAACAGATGTATGATCAATATGGTCACGACGGTGTAAATGCCGGTGCCGGTGGTTTTGGCGGATTTAATGCTTCCGGCTTTTCAGATGTGGGCGATATTTTCGGCTCTGTGTTTGGAGATATCTTTGGCGGAGGTTTTGGTGGCCGCAGCAGTGGCAAACCCCGCGCTCAACGTGGCGAAGATTTAAAAGTAGATGTAGAGTTGACCTTAGAGCAAGCCTATGAAGGCATGGAAAAAGAAGTTTCGTACCATCGGGTAGAGCGTTGTAATGCCTGTGACGGCTCCGGTGCAGAAGAGGGAAGCTCGGTCAAGACTTGCCGTTCTTGCGGCGGACGCGGAAGCGTGGTCTATCAGCAAGGGTTTTTTAGCATGAGACAAACTTGTCCCGATTGTGGCGGTAAAGGAACTGTGGTGGAAAAGCCTTGCAAAAAATGTCGTGGCAGCGGTGTGGAACGTGTGAAAGAAAATATTACGGTCAAAATTCCGTCCGGTGTGCGTACAGGGGTCACTTTACGTGTGTCTAATGGCGGCGATATCGGCACCAATGGTGGCGGCTACGGGGATTTGTATGTAGAAATGCACGTTAAAGAGCATAAGATTTTCAGACGTGATGGAGACAACTTGGTCATGGATGCCAAAATCACCTATCCTCAAGCTGTTTTGGGAGGCAGTATCAAAGTGCCCACTATTGAGGGGAAAGAAGTGGAAGTGCAAATCCCGAAAGGTACCCAATTTGCAGATGTATTGAAAATGCAAGGTTGCGGTATGCCGAAATTAGGGAAAAAAGGTTTTGGAGACTTATTGGTCAATGTGAAAATAGAAGTCCCCAAAAAAACCACCTCCCGTCAAAAGGAACTCTTGGAAGAATTGGCCAAAGAAACAGGCGGGAAAAAAAGTTTGTTTGAAAAATTGTTTGATTAACAAAACCCCCACTGAATGTGGGGGTTTTTATTTATTCTTCGTCAATCTTTAGCATGGCAACAAAGGCTTCTTGCGGAATGTTTAAACTGCCGATGCTCTTCATGCGTTTTTTACCCTCTTTCTGCTTTTCGAGCAATTTTCGTTTGCGGGTAATATCACCGCCGTAGCATTTGGCGATTACGTCTTTGCGGAAGGCAGGAATGGTTTCACGCGCAATCACTTTGCCATTGATTGCTGCTTGTACGGCCACTTCAAACTGCTGGCGGCCGATTAACTCTTTTAATTTGGCGCACAAGGCGCGGCCTTGTGTTTGGGCTTTGTCTTTATGTACGACCACAGACAAGGCATCCACCGGTGTACCGTGTAGCAGAATTTCCATTAATACCACATTGGAACTGCGGAAACCGGCCACTTCATAATCAAAAGAGGCGTATCCTTTAGATACGGATTTGAGTTTGTTGTAAAAATCAATGACCATTTCCCCCATAGGCATTTCATACTTAATGATCACGCGCTGATTAGACAAATGGTCCATGCTCATATAAGTGCCGCGTTTTTCTTTCAGCAAGGTCATCACTCCGTCCATAAATTCAACGGGAGTGACGATAGTGATGTGAATAACGGGCTCTTTGATATCAATAATGTCTCCATGCGGAGGAAAATTGGCCGGATTATCGATAATTTTGTATCCCGGATCGTCCGGAGCATCGGGCAAAGCTGCCAACTCTTGCGGGTGATTTTTGCGTGAGGTAAATTTGACGTGATACACTACGTTGGGAGAAGTGGCAATTAAGGACAAATTAAACTCTCGCTCCAAACGTTCTTTTACAATCTCAATATGCAAAATCCCCATGAAACCCAAGCGGAACCCAAACCCCAAGGCTTTGGAAGTTTCACTTTGATAATGGAAAGAAGAATCAGATAAATTTAATTTTTCCAATGCCGTACGTAAGAGAGGGAAGTCTGTTGTTTCTACAGGGAATATACTGGCAAAAACAACCGGCTTGGCATCTTCATATCCCGGCAAAGGCTCTTTGGCCGGATTTTCGGCTAAAGTAATGGTATCACCCACTTTTACTTGGTGAATATCTTTGATGCCGGCTACTAAGTATCCCACTTCTCCGGCACTTAAAGATTGCCCTTTATGCAATTGTTTGGGGGTCATGAATCCCACTTCTTCGGTTTTGTAAGAAGCCCCAGAAGCCATAAAACGGATATTTTGACCTGTTTTAATTGTTCCGTCCACAATGCGGATATACATAATTACTCCGCGGAAGGGATCGTAAAAAGAGTCAAAAATCAAGGCGCGCAGCGGTGCTTTCGGGTCTCCTTGAGGGGCGGGTACATCTTCAATAATACGATCTAATAGATGTTCAATACCTGCACCGGTTTTGGCACTGACGCGCTCTGCTTCAATGGGGTCGTGCAAAATATCCCATAATTGCTCCTCAGAAGCATCGGCATCGGATTGGGATAGATCCACCTTGTTCATTACCGGAATAACCTTTAAACCAAGACTTTGGGCCAAATGCGCATGGGCTACAGTCTGCGCCTCTACCCCTTGAGAGGCATCTACCAACAACAACACCCCTTCACAAGCGCGCAAAGAACGGGCCACTTCATAAGAAAAGTCCACGTGTCCCGGAGTGTCGATAAGGTTTAAAATGTAGTCTTTGTATTGGATACGGACCGCTTTGGCTTTGATGGTGATGCCGCGTTCGCGCTCCAAGTCCATACCGTCAAGCAGTTGGGCTTGCATTTTGCGTTTGGGTACAGTGCCCGTATCTTCCAAAATTCTGTCTGAAAGGGTGGTTTTGCCGTGGTCAATGTGGGCCACGATTGAAAAATTACGAATCTTCATCTTGTGTTAACTCTTCTACCAAACGCCGTATATCTTCTGAATTGGTGGCTAACAATGTAGCTTGGGCGGCGTCTGAACAGGTTTCAAATTTTAAATTACGAATGCGGTTTTTAATACGTAAATACATACGCGGCGGAACCGATAAAATATCCGTTCCTAATCCGAGTAGCAAAGGCACCATTTTTGTATCGGAGGCTATTTCTCCGCAAATGCTTACTTCCTTGCCGCGTTGGTGGGCGGTTTGGATAATTTGGTGAATGGTGCGCATGACGGCCGGGTGGCAAGGGTCATACATATGGGCCACTTCCGGATTGACGCGATCTACCGCAATTAAATATTGTATCAAGTCATTGGTGCCTATGGAAAGGAAATCCAAATCATGAATCATGCTGTCTAGGGCAATAGCAGCAGAAGGGACCTCTATCATAGCACCTAAGGCAATGCGGTTAACGGGTTTTTTTCCTTCTTTTTCAAAATCTGCCAAAACTTGATTTAAAGCATCTTTTACATGCCACACTTCTTCCACGCAGGAAATCATCGGAATCATGATTTTTACTTGTGCCGGAACTTCGCAAGCCGTACGCACAATAGCGCGTAATTGTGTGAACATCAAATCGGGGTTTTTTAAAAACAATCGAATTCCGCGACAACCCATAAAAGGGTTGTTGTCTTTATCAAACTCATCTAACGGAAAAATGGGCATTTTGTCTGCGCCTAAATCTGCCAGTCGTATGGTGACGGGACGGCGGTCAAACATTTTGGCAGTAGCCAAATAAGCGCGATATTGTTCTTCTTCCGTAGGTGGCTGAGGAATATCCATGTATAAAAATTCTGTCCTCAAAAGGCCTAACCCGTCGGTAATAAGTTTTTTATTGTCTTTGGTATAAGTTCGCGGGTCAAAATTGACCATGAGTTTGAAATTCTTTCCATCAGACGTGACGGTTGGCAACGGATTTATTGTCTGTAGCAAAGATTCTGCTTTTTTAAATTCGCGTTGCGCTTTTTTATAAAGAGATAAAGTGTGCTTGTCCGGATTAATAATTAAGAGGCCGTTTTCGCCGTCTACAATAACGGTATCGCCATCTTTGGTGTTGCGCAGTGCATTGGACAAACCAACCACTGCCGGCAATTTTAAACTTTGGGCCAAAATGGCGGTGTGGCTTGTTTTGCCGCCCAAATCCGTACAGAAAGCAATAATTTGATTTTCTTGTAAATTGATCGTGTCGGAAGGAAATAAATCATGCGCAATCAATACAGAAGGGCGTTTAACAGAAGATAAAAAAGCCGCTTTTCCCTCCACCAAATTGTTAGCCAAACGCTTGCCGACATCAAAAATATCATTGCGACGTTCTTGGAAAAACTTATCTTCAATTTTAGAAAAAGAATCAGAAATTTCTTTTAAGGTTAAAAATACAGCCGCTTGAGCAGACATATGCTCTTTTTTGATTTTGGCGGTAGCGGCATCTTTGAGCATAGGATCTTGCAACAACATCTTATGCATGGACATTAAGTTGGCATATTCTGCTCCTAAAGTTTCACGCAGGCGTTGTTCGCAAAGGTCTAAATCTGCTTGGGTTTTTTCTATGGCTTTGGCAAATTTAACAAGTTCCGCTTTTACTTCCGTCACATCAATATACTGATTCCCTACAGCAAAATCAGCCGTAGGTAATAGTACTGCTGGACCAATGGCCACTCCTGGGCTAGCAGCCACCCCTGTAATAACAAACATTTAAAACTCCTCGTTAAAATTGCTGGCAAATAAATCTTTAAGGGCTTGACAGGCTGCTTGTTCGTCTTCCCCATCAAATTTAAGATGCAACGTAGATCCATATTCGGCTGCCAACATCAAAACCCCCATAATGCTTTTGGCATTGGTTTCGATTTGGTCTTTAGTAATAGAAATATTGCAAGAAAAGCCGGAGGCTGTTTCCACTACTTGAGCAGCCGGTCTGGCGTGCAGACCTAAACGATTTGTTATTTGGATATCCGTTGTAATCACTGTACAAAAACCCCTTTAAAATAAACATACGATGGTAAAAATTACCACAGCCGATAAATATAGATAAATATTCGGAATGCGCAACCGCCGCGTAATAAAAGAGATAATGACACAGAAAATAACCAGCAAGGCTTGCGCAAAAAAGTTTACTCCCACTTGAATTTTGCCAAAGTAGTGATAAACACCAAACAAAATAAGCCCTACGGAAAAGAAAATTCCCAATCGTTTGGCTTTGTAAATGGTACGATTCCAATCAAAGCGAGTTAAGCCAAAGCAAGAAGATTCATCGCTATCATACCCGATTTTAATCCCTTCCCAACGTACAAAAAGGGCAATGGCATTGTAGACTAAAAAGGACATGATGCCAGCTGAAAAAGCCTCAAAATAAGAAATATCTTGCAGGTGTTCTGTTTCAAAGAAATTCACACCCAATAGCATCCAAATAAATAAAGCCATCAACAATGTCAGCGGTTTTAGTGTTCCCCAAAACAATCGGTCTCCAATGGAGGCTGCCGTAATAGAAAGACCCCTTCTGGCACCGTTCCATTCTGCCACTTGTTCTTTATACTCTGTCACAGATTGTGCTTTGGAAACATTTTCTTCTTGTTTGGCCATTGCACCATAGCAGAAAGAAGCCATAACCGGATGCGTGTTAAAAGTTTCTAAATAACGCGATAACACAGTGGGCATCATTTCAGGATCATATTGATAAAGCTTTCGTAAAAAAGGAACCATTACAAAAGCAAATCCTAAATTTTGATATTTCACAAAATTCCAACCGGCTTGTAGGAAGAAAGAACGAAAAAACATATTAAATCTAATCCAAAAAGACATTTTCTACCTCGTTTTTAACCGGAAAAGCGGAATTAATGTGGCCAGCCCTATCCAGGGCACTGCCATGTAGGCTAGTTGGAAAGCAAAGTGCATTTGTGCCGGTATATACGGGAATATCCAAAATACCAATTGCGCGCTTAACCAAGCAGCCGCTGAGAGAAAAATAAAAGTCATCAAAAAAGATAACAACAAAGACAACGAAACCGTCTTCCATAAATCGTTTGGATTTTTTCCTATCTTGGTTTCTAAAAATACCAACCATCTAAAACGAGTTTTGCGCAGTAAAGTATCAAACAACGAGTAGAGCAAAGCTAACAAAACACCTAAAAAGAAACCAAAATATAATTCAATACCCAAAGAATGTAAGATAATGGGTATTACCACAGCCACTACTCCGCTGGGAGGAATAATCCCTCCGAGAGGAGAAATGTCCAGAAATAGCAATTCGGCAAAAATCCCTACTTGTACTCCGGCCATTAAGTCTCCGGCGCAGAGGCCAAATAACGGACCTGCAATGATAGGACGCGAAACGAGCGTTTGGAATGCATACGTGACATCTAATTCCAAAACGGAGGCCAATAGGCACAATAAAATAATGGTTGTTGTCATAAAATATCTTTAACGGAAAAAGATTTAGAGCTAGGCACTGCTCTGGTTTCAATGTCTATTCCCAAATCATTTAATATGCGCAAAGTTCGTTTATCTTCTTCATTTAAAAAAACATTTTCTGCCATTTTATGCGCCCCTTCTTTAAAATGCATACCGCCGATATTTAAAGAAGCAATCTGCAGACCGTCTTCTAGCAAAGGGTTTAAATCTTGCAAAGAGCCCAACAGAAGCAAAATACGTTTGTCGGAGCTGTTCATATAGCTTACGCAACAAGACGGCTCCAAAACAGCCAGCTCGTACTCAAACGGGAGCGATAAGCGCAAAAGGTTTTTATTTAAGTGGCAATTGTTATCTTTCGGACAAGGAATTACCACTTCATCAATATTTAACTCAGGCAACCATGCTTGCACCACTTGTCCGTGTATCAAACGATCATCTACCCGAGCAAAAACAATCGGCATATTATAGTCCTTTAATCAAAAGTTCCGTAGCATTGATAACGGCGCGTTTGCCGTCAGCTTCGATTTTTTCTGCTAATTCTTTTACCGTTAATTTTTTGCGGCTATTAAGTGCCGTAAGCAACATGCTTAAGTTCAGTCCGGTAATTACATAGCACTTAGCGTAATCTTTCGTAGCGGTTAAGGCAATATTGGTTGCACTTCCGCCAAAAATATCCGTCAGTACGATGGCGCCTTGTTCGGCATCGGCCAACAAAGTTTTTAATTCATTGGCTCCCTGCTCAATAGAACTGGAGGTGGTGACGGACAAAGTTTCTACTCCTTCGGTTGTTTTACCTAAAATTTGGTCAGCTGTTTCCAGCAAGTGTTTGGCTAAATTTGCATGTGTCACTAAAATGAGTTTTACCATAATTATAATCCTATATCCCTATGAAATTCTGAGGCATTGATTCCCTGCTTTTTCAGTGTTTCTGCCAGTTGATGTGCCATAAACACGCTGCGGTGCTTTCCGCCGGTACATCCCATGGCAATGGTTAAATAACTTTTCCCCTCTTTAATATATTTGGGTATAAGATATTTAATCAAATCTGCTATTTTGTCGGCAAATTCTTGTGATTCTTTAAAGGATAAAATATAGTTTTGCACTTCTTTGTCCAGGCCCGTTTTCTCCTTCAATTCTTTTACATAATAGGGGTTGGGTAAAAAGCGCACATCCATAACAATATCGGTATCCTTTAAAATGCCGTTTTTAAAACCGAAAGAAACAACCGAAATTTGCATTTCTCCTTCTTTTTTAATTTCTAATAGTGCAGAAATCTTTTCTTTCAGTTCGCCTAGTTTTAAATCCGTAGTGTCAATCACCTTGTCTGCTGCTGCTTTGATAGGGCCTAAAAAATCATGTTCCTGAGCAATAGCAGCAGCCAATTTTTTCTGGATAGGATGTTTGTGCTTGGTTTCGGAGAAACGACGGATTAAGCATTCGTCCGAAGCATCTAAAAATACTACTTTAGAAGTGAAATCTTCCCTTGTCACCTTCTTAAGCATAGCCGGTAATTGGCGCAAACGCTCCCCTTCTCTTACGTCCATACCTAAGGCCACATTTTGCAGTTCTGGCCTTTCTTTTACATATTCGGCAAATTGATTAAATAAAGCCAAAGGCAAATTATCCACGCAGTAAAAACCAAAATCCCCGAAGATTTTTAATACTTGAGATTTGCCGGCACCACTCATGCCTGTAATAATGAAAAGTTTACGCTTTTGGTTCATTCTTTTTTACCTTTGTCGTACGGTTTAACACTTTTTGTGTAAACTGTTGTGCGGTGAAAATACCTTGTTGTTTGAGCTGCTGGTTTAGCACAGCCACCTCTAAAAGTACGGCCAGGTTTCTTCCCGGCGTGACAGGAATAGTTAAAGAGGGGATTTCTATGCCCAAAATTTCCGTTGTCTTTTGTTCTACACCCAAACGGTCAATGTTTTTGACGGGGGGAGTTAATTCCACCACCATATCAATGGAGGTTTCGTCTAAGGTGGATTGCACTCCAAACAGAAGTTCGATATCCAAAATTCCTAATCCGCGCACTTCCATATAATGCTTAAGCATTTCCGGACAAGAGCCTACCAAATACCTTCCCCATCGTTTTTGTACTTCTACCACGTCATCAGCCACCAAAATATGGCCGCGCTTAATCATCTCTAATGCACATTCGCTTTTGCCGATTCCGGCCTCACCTTTAATGAGTACACCGCTTCCGCTGACGTTAAGCAATACCCCATGTAAATGCGTGACGGGGGATAATTTTTCATCTAAGAAACGGGAAAATTCCGCCACAAAGGCAGAAGATTCCATCGTGGTTTTCAGTACAGGGACATCTGAGGCCAAACAAGCCTTTTTAATAGCCGGCATAGGGTCCAAATCTGCCGCCATAATAATACATGGCACATTTCCTTTGCCCAACATTTTGATAATGTGGGCCTTTAATGCGGCTTGTTTTTGCTTGGTACAAAAAGCATACTCGCCCCGTCCGAACACTTGGATAGAGTTGGCTCTAAAGAGATCCATGTGTCCGCACAGCGCAAGACCCGGGCGATTAACGCTCGGAGAAGTGATTTCTCTGTTAATATAGCGTTTGCCGCAAACCAACTCCAAGTGAAGGGACTTCACTTGGAGTAGTTCGCTAACATGCACGGATTTTGTAAACTGCTGCACCGCTTAAACCCTTATTTCTTTTTAATCGGTTTGATTAAACCGTAGGTGCCGTCCAAACGTTTGAAAATCAAGTTGATTTGTTTGGAGTCTTCATCTAAAAACATCCAGAAAGAATAGCCCAAGCGTTCCATTTCGTAAGCGGCATCTTCCGGATTCATGGGAGTCACTTCTACTTGTTTGATGACGGAAAATTTTACGTCGGTCGTCGGCAAAAGAATATTGTCGCTAAAAGTGGCAATTTCTTCCACTACGGCTGCTTTTTTGGCAGTACGTTTGGTTTTGGTTTTTTCTTTTGCTTTTTTCATTTGCGCTTCTGCTTTGGTAGCGGCAGCGTCAATGGCTTTGTAAAGATCGGTTTCCACAGCGGTGGCAGAGATGTTGTTTTTGCTGCCGGTGTGAATTACAATTTCGGCACGTTGGTTGATTTTCTTTTCTACAGAGAGCAACACTTGTGCCCAGACGATATGATCAAAATTTTTCTCCATTTTGCTGACGCGGGTCTGCACGAATTGTTTAATGGCAGGCGTCAGTTTAATATTTTTAGCGGTAACTTTAATTTCCATATATTCCTCCGTGTAGTCTAAAACGGGGTGACCCGTATAGACATTTAAACATTAATACTCTGTCGGTGTCAACGACGTTTTCAGGTGAAAAAAAGGATTAGTTTTTTGATACATTCCTTGAAGTGCGCTTGAATAGGCCGTTGGCAGGGCTAGTCCTCCTCGTAAAAGAATTTTTCAGTCGGTATTTAATTATAAGGGGAAAAGCGGCAAAAAACAAGAGAGAAACAGGAAAATTTGATGGAACTTTTTCTTTTTGTCTGTTGAAACAGGAAGATTGTGAAAACAAACCATAAAAAAAGAACTAGGTAGATGGACGCACCTCCCCATCATCGTACCACATATAAGAGCTCTTTATATGCCCCGGCAGTCCTGTGCGCAGGCTACAAATATATAGCCTTTTTTCTGCAGTTTACCCAGTTCCTATAAATAGTATAAGTAATAAAAGATTTGCCGTCGATAAGATAAAATTTTACATTCCCAACCCCAGACTGTCTATCAAAAAAGTAGGCAGACCGGCTGCGCGCATTTTTTCTTGAGTTTTGGTGTAGTCGTAAGCCTCGCGCAGGAAACGGAAGGTGTTTGTTTTTGTATCCCAAATGCCAAAGGAAGCGCGGGAATCGTTATCGCGCGGTTTCCCAACAGAACCGGGATTTACTACATAGCGTAAAATGGGGTGAAAATTAACGGAGGCTTCTTTGTGCACCACCGACACATGACAAATGTTCTCGTCTCCTTCCATGTAAAAAGGCAAATGCGTATGCCCTACAAAAAGCACCTGACCTTCCCATAAAGAATAAGCAGTGCGATATTGGCTGCAGTTAGCGAAATATTCTTTAATTGGGTCCATCGGGGTACCATGAACAATAGTGAAATTTTTGCCGCGATGGATTTCCGGCAAGAAAGATACGCAACGGATAGAGCGGGAGGTTAATTGGTTTTCAGTCCAATCCAATACTTGCAGTGCTTCAAAATTAAAATACATGCGAAGTTCAGGGTGGGTGAAAACGGCATCATGATTACCTAAGACGCCTACCGCTAAACCTTCCTCTTTTAACTTGTGATATTTTTGGATGCACTTTTCGGGGTCGGGACCATAGCCGATTAAATCTCCGCAGAAAATATATTTTTCCGCACCTTCGGCTTTTAGGCGTTTTAGAGCCGCATTAAAGGCTTCTAAATTGCCATGAATATCAGAAAGAACCCCGTATTTCATTAGCGGACCGCCACAGATTCTACTTGCTCTTTTTTGGCAGCGTCTGCTCTATCTGCCAAGTTCACAGACATCGTTTTGGATACACCGCTTTCTTCCATGGTAATGCCATAAAGACGGCGTGCGGCTTCCATCGTGCGTTTGTTGTGTGTGACAACGATAAACTGCGTAGAGGCTGAGAATTCTTTGATAAGGTTTACAAAGCGTTCCACGTTCGCTTCGTCCAAAGCGGCATCGGCCTCGTCCATAATGCAGAACGGAGAAGGATTATGAGTAAAGAACGCAAACAATAAAGACAGAGCCGTCAATGTTTTTTCACCGCCGGACATAGAAGATATGTTTAACAGTTTTTTACCGGGAGGTTGTGCATAAATTTCAATGCCGGTTTCCAACAAGTTTTCAGGGTCGGTCAGCACCAAATCACACTCTCCGCCGCGGAACAAAGATTGGTATGTGTTCTTGAAATGCATCTTTACCTGTTCAAAAGTGTATTGAAAATTATCCCGCGTGGTGACATTGATTTTGTGAATGGCGGAACGCAAATCTTTTTTGGCTTCTTCCAAATCTTGGATTTGTGATTTTAGGAAAGTATGTCGTTGGTTTAATGCATCATATTCTTCCGGTGCTGTCATGTTTACTGCGCCCATATTTTCAATGCGTTTACGCATCATTTTTACGCGTTCGTAGTCCACCTCTTTATCGCCAAAGTTCATTTGGGCTTCTTCGGGGGTGATGTTCCAATTTTCAAATAAATTGTTTACTACAGTGGTGCGTTGGCGTCTTGCATTGGCTAATGCATTTTCCAAATCATTTTGTTTGATATGAAGTTCGCTTAAAGTTTTTTTGTTGTTATTAAGCGCGGTCATTTTTTCATCAAACTCTTTCTTTAATGCTTCTAAAGATTGGCGCAATTTATACTCGTCTGTTTCCAATTTGGCCAGCAAGTCCCTTTCTGTAGAAAGTTTGGCTTGAGTGGAGAGTTTTTCCTCAGCCAAAGCCTGTAAACGGGCATTGGCATTTTTGGCAGCTTCGGCACGCTTTCCTTCATTTTGCAGCAAGGTATTATATTCAAATTCGGTGGATTTTAAATCTACTTCCACATTGTTTTTGCGGATTTTTAACTCATACAAAGAGCCGTTTAAGTTGTTCAAACGTACTTTAGATTCTTCCGTTTGTTTTTGCAATTCTGCTTTTTGTGTTTTTAGAAGTTCAGTTTTATTTTTGATTTCTTCTTGTTGTTGCAATAAAGACTGTAAATCCGCCTGCAATTTCTGTACATTTTGTTTGCGGTTTTCTACACGCAACATTAATTGACGTTTTTGTTCCGCCATACGTGCCAAAACCTCTTGCGCTTGTTTGAGTTCTCTTTCTTTGGCAGACAGTTCTCCCTGTACCGCCCCTACCGCGACGGCCGCTTCCTGAGAGGCACTTCTTAACGTGCGCAAGGTTTCTTCGGCTTTGGTTAATTGTTCGTAGTTGGCAATAATTTCTTTTGAAATTTTTTCTTCAGTTTCTATTTTTTGAGTCAGGGATTCTTGGGCGGATTCTTCTTCTCCCCAATAGGCTTCCGGTGCAGACATACCGGCAGCACCGGCACTTAAGAAAAAATCACTTTGTACGGTGTCTCCTTCTTGAGCCTGATAAGAACCGACTAACAAGAAGATCAGATTTTCCAACTCGGGAGCAAATTTTAAGTCTTTGATCAAAGAGCCGGTAGGTTTGGCAGCAGCGGGTACTTTATTTAATAAGATAAATTTACAACGGGCTTTGCCGTGTTCTTTTAACTTGGCCACCGCCTCTTGAGCGGCATTTTCATGATCACACAAAACGGCATCTAAATATTTGCCAAAAGACTCCTCTACCGCTGTTGCCAAAGAGGCCGGATATTTTAAGGCTTTGCGCAAGGTTCCTCTGACGCCGTCAATTTTTACTTGCGAAACCAAATTGACACCCACCCAATAGGGATTATTTTTTCCTTGCGTGCGAATCATTTCCAACTTGGCATTTAAGGCGGCTTTTTCAGATTTTAAAGCAGAAAGTTGTTCATTTAATAAGGAGCGTTTTTGTTGTAAATCTTTCAGCAACACTTCCTGTTGCGTAATTTGCTCCTTTGCTTCTTGGGCGATTTTTTGCTGGCTTTGCAGTTTGGTGCGGATTTCTTCTATTAATTTTTGAATATCTTCTACTCCGCTGCCTGCTTGGCTGTTTTTTTCTAAAGTAATTAAATCTTCGTTTTCACGCTGTACATTGGCTTGCTCTAACGAAATTTTGTTTTGGCATTCCATTTGGCTTTGTACAAGGCGCATCAAATCATTGCTGGCGCGTTGGATTTGAATATCGCTTTGGCGCAGTTGTTGTTCTTGTTGTTGGGCTTTGGCAAATTCTTCGTTATATTGTTTTTGTAAAGGATCCAACTGACTATCCAACTCCGCCAATTGCGTTTTGAGTTTGCTGATGGCAGGGGCAATTTCTTTCAGGCGGTTTTGGCCTCGTTCGGATTCGTTGCCGGCGGCGGTTAACTGAGCCGTAAATTCTGTGGTTAAATTGTCGCAGTTTTTAATGGCCCCTTCCAAAAGACCCACTTGATATTTGCTGGCTGCGATTTTTTCATTAAAATCGGCCATCTCTTTTTGTTTGTGGGTTAAATTTAAGTCCATGGCGGCCGTTTGCCCTTCCTGAGCGGAAATTTGATTTTCCAAATCTTTGCACCGGCTGAGCACCGGCTCTAATTCACCACCATGTTTGGCAATTAAGCCATCGGCTTCTTTAATAGAGCATAAAGAGATAGCAATTTCACTTTCTTTTAGTTCTTCTCTGTATTTTTGATACAACCGCGCTTTGCGTGCTTCGGCATCTAACTTTTTAATTTGTTCGGAAATCAAAGCCACCGTATCGGATAAGCGTGCTAAGTCTAAATCGACACGTTCCAAACGGCGGATACATTCCTCCCGTTTGGATTTGTATTTAGAAACTCCGGCCACTTCTTCAAACATTTCGCGGCGTTGCTCCGGCGTAGCGGAAAGCACACTTTCTACACCGCCCTGATCGATGATGGCATATCCTTCACCGCCGATACCGGTATCTAAAAACAAATCACGAATATCGCGCAAGCGACATTGTACCTTGTTTAAATAATACTCACTTTCTCCGGAGCGAAAAATTTTGCGCGTGACAGTAATTTCATTAAAATCTAAAGGTAAATTGCGCGTGGAGTTGTCAAAAATCATGCTCACTTGCGCCATGTTTAAAGGAGCGCGTTTAGCAGTACCATTAAAAATGATATCCACCATAGAGGCCGAACGCAACGCCTTCCAACTCATTTCCCCAATAGTCCAGCGTACAGAATCAATCACGTTTGATTTGCCACAACCGTTAGGTCCTACCACGCAGGTGATGCCTGGCTCAAAATCCAGACGTACTTTATCGGCAAAAGATTTAAATCCAACGATTTCTATGGCTTTTAGATACATGATAATCCTCTTTTGTGGGGTATATATAAGTATTATAACATTTAACGCGTGTACGAAAATGAGTAAAATTTCCGTCGATAACTCGACGAAAGACAACTTTGTTTTTCTATGTACGCGTACAGAAAGTCGGTTAACAAAAAAAACCTCGAGGAGCCATCGAGGAAAAAAACACTTGCAAAAGCGAGTAATATTTATTAGACTTTTTCGGTAAGGGACTTCGGACATTTCTTTCGCCTAAAAGATCGTTCGATGCGTGAAAGATAAAAAATTTTTTTATTTCCGGCCCCTGCAATAAAAGAAGATTCCTGAAGGAGGAACATTCAAATGCCTACAGTATTGAAAATCGGTATAGAACGCGAAAAAGGTTTCTTGTACTATGTTGACAAAGATGGCGACGTGGCCCGTGTACAAATGGCCCGCGGCGGCAAAAAAGGCGGTAAACCCAAAAAAGTAGAAAAAACCGGCATCAAAAAAGAAAAAGGATATCTCTATTACGTAGATAAGAAAGGGGATATCTCCAGAGCCAAAATGATTAACGCCAAATAAGGTACCAATTATAAAAAACCCCGCATCAGCGGGGTTTTTTATTATAGGCTTAACAGGTAGTAGCGCGGATATATGCCTGTTTCCCGTTGGAAAAAAATGGGATATCTCTTAATTTTTCTGTTAAATTTTTCTATTGGGAAAATTTAATAAAAAAGGGTTTTAGACATGAAAAAATGTTTAAACGTAATGTCGGCAGCAAACAGAAAATATTGCAAGTAGATATAGCCAAAGACAGACAAGGCCACAAAATTTATTTATACTCAGAAATAAAAGAAACTCCAACTAGAGAGTCCCCATCCTCAACGGTAAGGCAACGCAGCTGTCTTGTGCGCAAGGATTTATTGCTTGTTCGTTTAAATAAATATACCCACTCGTAAGAGTGGGTATATTTATTCAAATGGTGGACCCGACAAGGATCGAACTTGCGACCTCCTGCATGCCATGCAGGCGCTCTCCCAGCTGAGCTACGGGCCCGTCTATGTATATAGTATAGCAATTTTTTTTCAGTTTGAAAAGTTTTTTTTGCTACACCGATAAATTTTCAAAACTAACTACATTTATTTTACCATTTTTTTTTAAATAAGAAAAGGGGCAAAAGAAAACCCCGAGTTTTCACTCGGGGTTTTAAACAGTCTAAAAAGACTTATTTTTTGTTGCCGCGTTCAAAGGCTAAGGTGCACGTCACCATATCAGTCACTTCAGCAGGTCCGAATAATTGAATCGGCCCGGGGAAGAAGTAAGACTCACTCATAGCCCACAATTCGCGTTTTTTGGCGAATTGTTTAAACGGTTCACCATTTAATTCCACTAAGGCTTTGCGGATAACCGGTTTTTCTTTACCTTTGCGACGTTCGATGTTCATCATCATGGTCAAAGGTACGCCACCACATTCCCAAGATTGGGGTTTGCGGGTCAACTTGCGTACGGAAGACAGATAACCGCTGCAACCGTTTAAGGCCAATACGGCAGCATTAAAGCCTAAGGCATAGGTGTAGTTGGCATCAAAGGTGGAAGGAGCGCCACAGCGGCCTTCATAACCGAAGAAGTGAGTAATACTGTTGAATTTGCCCGCGAATTTTTTGGCTTTTTTCATATCAGCCAATTTGGTGCGCAACATTTCAATGAGCAATTTTTCCGTTTCAATCAAAGAAACCTGTACATTGCCGTGCGGATCGCGGTCCAACATAAGTTGAGAAGCAATGCCGGCCGGCAAAGATTTCATCAAAGTGGCCAATTTGGCCGGTAATTTGGAAATGATGAATTCTTTCTTTTCCCCAATACCGTTCATTTTGCTCAGTTCGGCTTCGTGGTCAGCCAATAAATCGTTTAAGGCAGCGATTAAGGCCTTCATTTCAGGAATAAACTCAATCAAGCCTTCCGGCACTAGCACCACACCGAAGTTCTTGCCATTTTTGGCACGAGCAGCGATGATGCCGGCCAAGTAATCAATGATTTGTTTTAAAGTCATTTTTTTGGCTAAGACTTCTTCGCCTACCAACGTAATGTTCGGGTGAGTTTTGTGGGCGACTTCCAGTGTGATGTGGGAAGCGCTGCGGCCCATCAAACGTACAAAGTGCCAATATTTTTGAGCGGAGTTAACGTCGCGGCAGATGTTGCCCACGAGTTCGGCATAAATTTTGGTGGCCGTATCAAAACCGAAAGAAGTTTCAATTTTGTCATTTTTCAAGTCGCCGTCAATGGTTTTGGGTACACCGATTACATTAATGTTGGAGCCGTTTTGTTTGAAATATTCAGCCAAGACGCCGGCATTGGTGTTGGAGTCATCTCCACCGACAATGACCAAAGCGTCCACTTTGTTTTTCTTCAAAGTTTCTAAGGCTTGGGCTAATTGTTCTTCGGTTTCAATTTTGGTGCGACCGGATTGAATGAGGTCAAAACCACCGGTGTTGCGATATTCTTCCATGAGTTTGGGGGTGATTTCTTTCCATTGGGCTTGCAAAATACCGCTGGGGCCGCCTAAAAAGCCGTAAAGTTTATTTTTGGCGTTGGCTTTTTTAAGTCCGTCCAACAAACCGGCAATAACGTTGTGACCGCCGGGGGCTTGACCGCCGGAAAGTACAACGGCTGCTTTGATGGCTTTTTTGCCGATGGCGGGGTTAGAACCTTTTACAAAGGTAATTTCAGGCATACCGTAAGTGTTGGGGAACATCTTTTTTACGGTAGCTTGATCAGCGACGCTTTGTGTGGCTTTGCCGGTTTTGGTTTTGACAAAGCAGGCGCCTTTTTTCAAAATTTCGGGCAACACCGGTTTGAATTTGCAGCGGTGTTGTTGTAATACAGAACAAGTAGGGGTCTTGTTAGTTTTAGCCATTATTATCTCCTATGAGAATAGAAAATTACCTAATCATTATAGCAAACTCCGTACGCGTGGAAAAATAAAAAACCCGGCCTTGCAAAAGGTCGGGTTTTAAATCATACCAGATTAAAACATATAACGAAGTTTTAAAGAACCGGTATTGGAGTTGTAATCTTGGCGGAAGCTACCGTCGTAAGAGAGTACGACTTCCACGTTATCAGATACCAAGGCCGCTACGGATAATCCCGCTTCGAAAGACAAGCGGTGCAAGCGTTCGCCATTTACATCATAAGCGGTTCCGTTGGGCAAGGATACACGGCTGGAAACATTGTCACTCAAGAAGTCATAAGCCAAGCCTAAGTTCAAAGCCGGTCTGATTTTAATATCCTCGAACATAGATTCCTGTTGCACTTGTACACCTAATACAGCGGTTAAATAATCATCTTTTTCGGAAGATACATATTGGTCAACGGAATCTTTGTAGCCTGCTTGTTGGGTGTTTGTATAGCGTAAACCAAACAAGGGGATAATTTCTTCGCTTAATTCATAACCGGCGGTTAAATTAGCAGAATAGGATTTTAGATGATAATCTGCGTTTACCTCATTTCCGGCTACATCTTTGTCTTCTTCATATTTGGAATCGCCGTAGTTCAAGGCCGCTTGCACGAAGAAGTTGCTCGGGCGATATTGACCGTAGAGGAAGAAGTTGTCTCCCAAAACGCGGTCATGGCGATCTAAAGAAGACACATTGGTATGCAAGTAGGCATAACCTAAACCAACGGTCCAATCTTCGGAGATTTGCGTGTCTACACCAAAGGCCAAACCGGTGCTTCTGCCGGTAAAGGCGGAGGCGTCAGCCGTACCTTCTTTGTGAGATTTGTTGAGCAAACCTTGGGCCCATACGGAGTAGTTGGTGCCATCGGCATAGTAGCTGTTGTTGCCAAAAGCATAAGTGCGTACGGAACCGTTGGCAGCATTATTCAAGCGGCTATTGATAGCAGAGAACAGCTGATTGACAGCGGAGGTTTGCACCGCTTGTTTGGCAGCAGCTTGTTCCGGCGCCAAAGCCGTGGTGGCTTGTACGGCAACTTGAACGTCGGTTTGTGCCAATTGGTTAATGGTTTGAGCCATTTGGTTGGCAGCATCAGAACCTAAATCAGAAGAAGAAGTGAAAGCGGTAATAACGGATAAGTTGTTAGTATTACCACCGGCGCTTTCAATAGCGGCCGTTTGTTCTTCTTGAGATTTACGAATAGCGGTTACTTCATTGGTGGTGTTGTCAAAAGATACATCGTATAAGGCGTTGGTAACATCGGCCATGGCAAAGGTACCGTTGTTGACGGCCGTGCCATTGGTTAATTTTTGGGTTACTTGGTCTGCGGTGGCAAAATCCGTAGATACGGTAACGATTAAGTTGGCCGTATCGTTTTGCGTTTCACCGACGGAAATGGTATCGGCTTTTAAATTGCCCATGCTGTCGCTGGCTAAAGTAACACCCAAGGTGCTGCCATTGGCAAAAGCAATGGAGCCTGCTTCAATGGAGGCCAAGCCCAAATTTACGGTTGCCCCGTCAGTTACATTGACAATACCCGTACCGGTAATACCTCCGTCAAAAGAGGTCGTGCCGCCGAGGTTTAAAGTGCCGATGTTGTGAATATCATTGGCCACGCCGCCTGCAGTGTTACCCGTGAAGGTGTTGCTGCCGGCCAAGGTTAAAACGGAAGCATTGTAAATAGCGCCGCCCAGGCCGTTAGCGGTATTGCCCGTGAACGTGCTGCCGGCAATATAAGCAGAACCGTCAGCCGTGTTGCTATTGTAAAAGTTGTTCCAAACGGCACCGCCGTCTCCATCAGCCGTATTGCCGGTGAAGGTGCTGTCGGTGATGTCTAATTTTGCGGCAGCATTTACGGCAGGGGCATTTTCGTCGCGGGTGGCAATGGCACCGCCCACGGAGGAAGAGTGGTTGGTGTTAAAGGTAGAACCGGCAATGGTTACTTTGCCTTCGGCTCCTAAGAATAAAGCACCGCCACCGCCTCTGTTGTCATTGGCGTTTCCTAACACTTGGTTGTCGGTAAAAGTTACATTGCTTACATTGGCTAAAGTCATTAAAGAAGCCGCACCACCGGCTGCATCTTCGGCCGTAGCGGTATCGGTAGCCGTGGCGGTATTGCCGGTAAACGTAGAGTTGCTTAAAGTTAATTGAGTGGCATTTTTACCTAGGTACAAAGCGCCGCCGGATACATCTTCGCCTTCTACTTTGTTAGCGGTGAAGGTGGCATCGGAAATGGTGCTGGTACCTTGCAAGAATAAAGCACCGCCCCAGTCTGATTCGTTACCCGTAAAGGAAACGCCTTTTTCAATGGTTAAAGTGCCATTATTGTAAATAGCACCACCGTCATAATTGTCGGTGTTTACTTTGTTACCAGAGAAAACAGTTCCTTCGGCAACAATTAAAGTGCCGTTATTGTAAATGGCACCGCCAGCAGTAGCCGCCGTATTGGTGTTGAAAGAGCCTTCTTCTATTCTAATTTTACCGTTTGTGTCATTGTAGATAGCACCGCCGGTAGAGGCAGAGTTTCCGGTAAAAACAGAATCATCAATATCTACATAACCCGGAGTTTCTACGCTGTTGTAGAAAGAGTTGTAAATTGCACCGCCTTTGCCGTTGGCAATATTGCCGGTGAAAGAAGTTTCTTCGATATCCAAGGTGGCATCAATATTGCTGGCAGGAGGTTCGCTGCGGGTGGCAATAGCACCACCATCGGTAGCAGAAGTGTTGGTATTGAAGAAAGAATCTTCAATTTCTACTTTTCCCTCGGCACCGATAAACATCGCACCGCCGCCGCCGTTACCGAGGTTGACGGAAGAAACGGTTTTGTTGCCCGTAAAAGTAACATTTTCCAAATTCGCTTTTTTCAGCAAAGCCACAGCACCGCCGGCGGCATCTTCGGCAGAGGTCGCGTTAGTAGCGGTATTGTTGGTGAAAGACGAATTGGTTAAAGTCAAGGATTGAGCGTTTTTGCTCAGATAAAGAGCACCGCCGCCGTAATCGCCCACTACGGAGTTAGAATCAAAAGTGGCATCATTAATGGTGTTGGTGCCTTTTAAGAACAAGGCACCACCGGCGCCGCCTGTATAATTAACGGTATTGTTGTTAAAAGAGGCACCATCGACGGTTAAAGTTCCGGCGTTATTGATGGCAGCCCCATCGTCAATGGAAGAGGAGTTGTTGGCAAAAGAAGCGTCTCCCGTCACTTTCAACGTACCGGTATTGGTCACATAGTAAGCACCGTCGGTTTGGTTGGAAGTGGTGGCTGAGTCCGCTGAGGTTACCGTCTTTTCTCCATCGGTTATGGTTTCTAATGCGTAGCTAGGGATAGCATATGCGCAGAGCAAACTGGCACTTAAAATCAAGGCCAGTGTTTTGTGCAAAAACTGTTGCATCAAGTATCTCTCCTGTGTAAACAAAATATGCCTCTTATTTTTGGAGATAAGAGGCCTCCTACAGATACTTAATTTATACTATATTTTGGTGAGGAAGACAAATGTTTTTTGGTTAGAAAAAACGATTCATCTCTTGCATTTGTCTGCCTTTTTCTTCCGTATAAGAGAGATAGTGTCGGTTGTTTTTCAGTTTGTGTAAATCTTTAGATTTGATTTCCAACCAAGAGCCTCCTTTTGTGAAAAAGGATTTTAAAGATAAGACAACTCTTTTGGGGGCAAAAGAAAAACCTAGATAAGAAATTTTTTGATTTTCCAGTAGTTGTTCTATGTTGTTTTGTGTCATCGGCGGTGGTAAAAAAGGATAGTGTTTAATAATTTCTTTTTCTAATTCTTGCGTAGTAGAGTGCAAAAAATCACTCTTGGGCATAAAAACAGAACAATCTTGGTAATAATTGGGATTTTCTCTTAATTTTTCTTTTATGAAATAAACTTGCCAAAAAACAGCCACATATTCGTCAGACACCGTTATCGGCCAAGAAAAATTGTTTTTCTTTCCGAAAGAGCCATCTCTGGCGTGGCAGAGTTCATGCAGATAAACGGGGGCAAAACATTTGGCTAAAAGATGTGTGGCATCGGGTTGGTGTCCGTAATAGGCAAGCCATTTTTTGAGTGGTTTTTTAAAAATAAATATTTTATCTTTTTCTTTTTTATATTCAGCTAAGGCCCCCGTCTTTTGACCAGACAAAAACAAAGGATATATGGATTGTGATAAAGAAACAGGCAAAGAATCTACACTCTTAATCTCTTGTTCTAAAAGAGGTGGCAACAGGCAAAGAATTTGCTTTGCATCTTTTTTGAAACTTGCCCACAAAGCCGAAGAAAGAAAAATAAGGAGGGTAAACAGAAACAGTTTTTTCATGCTTTATTGTATCAAAAACAATACGCCAAGAGATTTCTCTTGGCGTATTTAAGCAGGGTTTATTTTTCCGTCAAATTGCGGTATAACAGCAAAGCAATTAATGTTTTGGCATCTTGGATTTTTCCGTTTTTAATCATTTGATAAACTTTTTTTAACGGAAATTTTTTGACGTTTACAAATTCGTCTTCATCTAAGTTCTGTTGGGCTTTTTTAAGACCGCGCGCCAAATAAATATGCAAATCTTCATTGGAGAATGCATTGCTGGGGTTGAAAACGCAAAGTTTTTTCCATTGGCTGGCTTTTAAGCCGGCTTCTTGTTCCAATTCGGCTTTGGCACAAGTTAAGTAGGTTTGATCATCTTCTCTTTTGCCGGCAGGCAATTCCCAAGTGGTACGGCCAATAGGGTAGCGGTACTGCTCTACCAAATAAACACAATCGTCTTCTATGGGTAAAACCGCGCTGGCCCCTTTGTGTACCAAATACACGCGAGAGGCAGTTTTTCCGTTGATCAGTTGTACAGTGTCGCAGTTAAAATTTACTACGCCTGTATAGAGGGTTTTCGAAGAAAGCCTGGTTTCTTTTAATTTACTATAATGTGACATAAGATTATCTTATAAAAAAGAGCCCTAAATATGAAAGAATTTGTTCACTTGCATAATCATTCGGAATATTCCTTGTTAGACGGTATGTTGCGCGTTTCTGAGAAACATAAGCCATCTCGCTTTTTGCGTGGACTGGCCGAAAGCGGTGTAAAAGCAATGGCAATTACCGATCATGGCAATATGTATGGCTCTTTGGATTTTTATGAATGTGCCAATGCGGCAGGGTTAAAGCCGATTGTCGGTTGTGAAGTTTATATTACTGAAGGAAATCACACGGAGAAAGACAAATCCCGTACGGGGCATTTAACACTGCTGGCTAAAAATCATCAGGGTTATTTAAACTTGATGAAACTAAATTCTCATGCTTGGGTGGACGGATTTTATTATCATCCTCGTATTGATAAAGAACTATTGGCAAAATATTCGGACGGATTGATAGCACTGTCCGGTTGTTTAAAAGGATTTTTAGCCCAAGACGTGTTGCATAAGTCTTTTGAGCAGGCCTGCGCCTTAGCCCAACAATATGAGGATATTATGGGCAAGGGCAATTATTATATTGAGCTCATGGACCATGGTATCCGCGAAGAGCAGGAAGCCTTGCCCATTTTAAAAGAAGTGGCTAAAAAACTAGGCATTAAAACGGTAGCCACTAATGATTGTCACTATGAAAAGAAAGAAGATTGGCAAGCGCACGACGTAAACCTTTGTATTTCTACCGGCAAAACATTGGCAGACCCCAACCGTTTAAAAATGACTACACATGAATTGTATTTTAAGTCTGCTGAAGAAATGTATGATCTTTTTGCTCATACGCCGGAATCTTTAACCAATACATTAGAAGTGGCGGAAAAATGTAATTTGGTTTTTCCAAAGCATGGCTTTATCTTGCCGAATTTTGATATTCCTCCCCAATATCCCAATACCGCAGAGTATTTTAAGGCACTTTGTCGGGAAGGCTTAAACCGAAAAATGAAGGGCAATGTGCCACCGGAATATATCAAACAATTGGAGTATGAGTTTGATGTAATCATTAAAATGGGATTTGACTGTTATTTTTTGATTGTGCAGGATTTTATTAATTGGGCTCGTACAAATGGTATCCCTATAGGGCCGGGGCGTGGCTCCGGTGCGGGCAGTATTGTGGCATATAGTTTAGATATTACGCGTGTAGACCCCATTCAAAGCAAATTGCTGTTTGAACGTTTCTTAAATCCGGATCGTGTCAGTATGCCGGATTTGGATATTGATATGTCGGATACGGGACGCGAGCGCGTGATAGATTACGTGCGTAATAAATACGGAAAAGATAAAGTTTCTCAAATTATTACGTTCGGTACCATGAAAGCCAAGTTGGCCTTGCGTGATGTGGCTCGTGTAATGGGTATCAGCGTGTCGGAAACAAACCGCGTAGCTAAGATGATTCCCAATGATCCCAAAATTACGTTAGACGGAGCGTTGGAAGATATTAAAGAACTTCAAACGGAAATTAATAATAACCCTACTTCCAAACAACTTTTTGATATGGCGCGCAAAATTGAAGGGTTAAAACGTCATACAGGTATCCATGCGGCAGGAGTTTTGATTACGCGTGATCCGGTGGCGGAATATATTCCGTTGGCCCGTGCCAAAGATGGCTCTGTCACCACTCAGTTTGAAGGGGAACCTTGCTCTAACTTGGGATTACTGAAGATGGACTTTTTGGGTTTGAGAACGCTGACAGTTATTGATAATGCTGAAAAGATGATTCGCGCACGCCATAACCCCGAGTTTGATATTAATACCATCCCGTTGGATGACAAAAAAACCTATGAGTTGCTTTGTGCTTGCCAAACATTGGGTATATTCCAATTAGAAAGTGGCGGCATGCGTGATTTGATTAAAAAACTTCAACCCACCCAATTTAGTGATATTTCTGCTTTGGTGGCTTTGTATCGTCCCGGTCCGATGGAATCTGGCATGATGGATATGTTTGTTCGTCGTAAAAGCGGGCAGGAAAAAATCACTTATGAAACCCCCTTATTAGAAGATCTGCTCAAAGATACCTACGGTTGTATGGTATATCAAGAACAAATCATGCAAATTTCCAAAACATTAGGCGGTTTTACTCCCGGAGAAGCCGATACTCTGCGTAAAGCGATGGGTAAAAAGAAGTTGGACGTTATGGAAGCCTTCGGTAAGAAATTTGTGGAAGGGGCTAAATTACATAAAATTCCGGAGAAAGTATCTAGCCGTTTGTATGAACAAATGAAAGCCTTTGCCGGCTACGGTTTTAATAAATCTCACTCTTATGCTTATGCGTTGGTTTCTTATCAGACGGCCTATCTGAAGGCAAATTATCCCATTGAATTTATGTGTGCTGCATTAACCAACGAAATTGGGCATAATGCCATCGGCTCTGATGATAAGGAAAATAAGATAGCCACGTATTTGGAAGAAGCCAAAAAGATGGGGTTTGAGATTTTGCCTCCTAATATAAACAAATCTCAACCGGAGTTTGCCGTAGAGACCAAAGATGGTAAAGAATGCATCCGCTACGCGTTGGAAGCAGTGAAAAATGCCGGTACGGAAGGGTGTGTTTCTATTGCTGCCGAAGCTGCCAAAAAACCGTTTGAATCTTTAGAAGATTTGTGTGCGCGTATTGATTTGTTTCAAGCTAATAAAAAGACGATTGAAAGTTTGGTAAAAGCAGGGGCGATGGATTGCTTAATGCCGGATCAAGAACCACAGCAGGCACGCGCCACTTTGTTGTCCCAAATAGATGAAGTAGTGGATACGGCCCATTTAATTGCTAAGGAAAAAGAAAATTCTACCGCCAGTTTGTTCGGCGATGATTTTTCTTCCGTTATGAGTTTGAAAAAAACGGAAAAGAAAGACGTAGCACCTTTAACACAGAGTGAATTGTTAAGTTATGAAAAAGAAGTGATGGGGATTTATTTTAGCGGACATCCTATTGCGAAATATCATAATTATTTAAGCCGTCTAAATTGTGTGACAATACAAGATATTTTGGAGGGAAAAGCCTCCGGCAATTTAAATGTAATCGGGATTGTCACCCGTATGAAAAAACGCCAAAATAAGCGCAAAGAAGAATGGGCACAATTTGTAATAGAAGATTGTACGGGATCTATCATGGTAAATGCTTTTTCTCGCACTTGGGGACAAGTGGGGCATAAAATAATGCCTAATTCTATAGCCTTCTTTTCCGGAGAAGTGCGCGTAGATGATGAAAGTGCCCGCGTGGAAATAAACCTGCAAGATGTAGGCAGCGTGACGGAATTGATTGCAAATATGGCCAAACAATTGACCATTCGTCTCACGTCTTCTTATTCTCAGGCCAACCTGCAAAAGTTAAAGGCTTATTTAGAAGCGGCAAAAGGTGTCACCAAAGTATATTTGGAAGTTCCTTCTAAAGCAGACCCTTCCAAAATACATCGCATTCGTACTGATAAATCTATTATGATACATCGCGGATTATTGGAACATTTGGAAAATACGTTGGGCAATGAAGCATGGAGTTTCCAATAGAAAGCATAATTGTCAAAATATGCTTTTTATGTTAGTATTTATTTTATATTAGAAACCAATAGAAAGAGCCTATATCCTTTTTAAAAAAGATAGAAAAAGGCTCTATGAGAGGCAGAAAAAATGAAAGTATTATTGTTGGCCGGTGGATTAGGAACTCGCTTAGGAGAAGAAACTTCCCTTCGCCCCAAACCGATGGTAGAAATCGGTGGTTATCCCATTTTGTGGCATATTATGAAATTATATACCCATTATGGTTTTACTGATTTTGTAGTTTTGTGTGGTTATAAAAGTGAAGTTATTAAAGAATATTTTTTGAACTATTATACCAACAACTCCGACGTGACAATTGATTTTTCCAATAATGAAATAGATATTCATCGCAACCGTTGTGAGCCTTGGAAGGTGACCATGCTTTATACCGGCCGCGATGCGATGACAGGTTCCCGCATTCGTCAGGCGCGTCATTATGTGGGTAAAAACCCCTTTATGTTGACTTATGGTGACGGTGTAGCCGATGTGAACATTAAAAAATTATTGGAATGTCATGAAAAATCCGGCAAGTTGGCTACTTTGACGGCAGTACAACCTTCGGGCCGTTTTGGTGCCTTAAACATAGAGAAAGACGGCGGTATTTCTCGCTTTCAAGAAAAACCGCGCGGAGATGGCTCTTGGGTTAATGGCGGATTTTTTGTGTGTCAACCGGAAGTCTTTGATTATATTCCGGAAGGAAATGATGTTATTTGGGAAAGAGCGCCTTTGATGGCTTTGGCCAATGATGGTCAACTCAACTCTTATAAACATGACGGCTTTTGGCATCCGATGGATACCCTAAAAGATAAGTTAGACTTAAATGCCATGTGGGAAAAAGGCAATGCCCCTTGGAAAGTGTGGGGAGAGTAAGTATGTCGGCTGACAAAAGAGTTTTGATTACGGGCGGTACGGGCTTTATCGGCCGTCAGGTAGTATCTCAACTGCTAGCCAAAGGATACGAAGTACATTGCTTGGTCTATCCTCCTTTTGCTGCGGAACAAGCCGGATTGGTTCAGCATGAAATGAACTTGATGGATACGGTCGCTGTCGGCCGTTTTTTAGCAGAATATAAGTTTGAAAATTTAATTCATTTGGCTTGGTATGTAGGGAAAGGATGTCATGGCTCTGATTTAAATTTGGATTGGACGGTGGCTACCTTAAATTTACTTAAATTCTTTAAGGAGAACGGCGGTAAAAAGTTTTTGGGTGCAGGAACGATTTCAGAATATGAATATAAATATGGTTTCTTTACAGAAGACATGACTCCTACTGATCCGCGCACCATGTATGGAAATAGCAAAAATGCCATTTTTAATATTGCTAAAGTTTTTTGCAAACAAAACAATATTGAGTTCAAATGGCCTCGCATTTTTAATTTATACGGCCCCAATGAAAAGCCGCAACGTTTGATGCCTTCAGTCATTCTTTCTTGTTTAAAAGGAGAAGACGTAAAAGTCAGCGACTGTTTGAAATTTCAAGATTATTTGCATGTAGAAGATACCGCCAGCGGCATTGTCACTGTATTTGAAGGCAATGTACAAGGAGCGGTGAATATTTGCTCGGCAAAGCCGGTACAACTACGATATATCGTGGAAAAAATAGCACAGTTAACTGATTTTAAAGGCAAGATTTTGTGGGGGGCTATCCCTGCTGCTTTTGGCGATGAAGTCGTGGTTGGCAATAACGCCAAACTGCTTTCTTTAGGCTGGAAACCTAAATATAACTTAGAAGAAGGATTATTACAAACTATTAATTGGTGGAAGGAGACTCTATAATGGACACGTTTAATAATGTTTATCAAGGTAAAACAATTTTGGTGACGGGCCATACCGGTTTTAAAGGATCTTGGCTTTCTATTTGGTTAACCGCTTTGGGAGCCAATGTAGTAGGCTATGCTTTAGATCCTTATTCTAATAGAAGCAACTATTGTGCCTCTCACTTAAAAGAGCGTTTGTTTGCCGATGAACGTGGAGACGTGCGTGATAGCGTGCGCTTGGAAGAAGTCATCGCAAAATATAAACCTTCCATGATTTTTCATTTGGCGGCTCAAGCCTTAGTGCGTACTTCTTATGATTATCCCAAAGAAACCTATGAAACAAACTTAATGGGTTCTTTAAACGTGTTGGAAGCCGTACGTAAATTTGATTTTATTAAACAAGTTATCATGATTACCTCTGATAAATGCTACGAAAATGTAGAACAAATTTGGGGTTATCGTGAAACGGACCGTATGGGCGGATACGACCCTTATTCTTCTTCTAAAGGTTGTGCTGAATTGATGATTGCATCTTGGCGCAATTCTTATTTTAATCCCAAAGATTATGCTAAACACGGTAAAGCCATTGCTAGTGTGCGTGCCGGGAATGTAATCGGTGGCGGTGATTGGAGTGATAACCGCTTAATTCCCGATTGTATCCGCTATATTGAAGAAGGAAAAGATATTGAAATCCGCAGTCCGCACGCTACCAGACCGTGGGAACACGTGATGGAGCCTCTTTCCGGTTATTTGAAAGTAGGAGAAAAATTGGTGGAAGATCCGGTCACTTACAGCACAGGCTTTAACTTTGGGCCTCAAATCGAAAGCAATCGCACTGTCTGGGAAGTGGTGGAAAAAGTGGTGTCTTATTACGGAAAAGGGAAAGTGGTAGATAAATCTCAACCCGGTGCCGTACATGAAAACACATTACTTAGTTTGGATGTGACGAAAGCCTACCGCATGTTGGATAAATGGCATGCTCGTTTATCTTTTGATGAAGCCATTGAGTTTACGGTAGATTGGTATAAAGAAGCCTTGACTAATCAAGATATGTGGGATTATTGTGTAAAACAAATCCAAGCCCACAATAGCAAAAAGTAATTTTATGTCCCAAACGGTTATTTTAGGAAGCGGCGTGGCGGGTTTGTCCGCCGCTTTCCATTTACAAAAGAAAAATAAATCCGTCTGTATCTATGAAAAAGACGGAGATTGGGGCGGTCTGTGCGGAAACTTCAGTATAGATGGGTTTCGTTTTGACCGCTTTGTCCATTTTACATTTACAGATGACCCTTACATAAAGGGATTGTTTGAAAAGTCTTCTGCTTTGTATGAGCATCCGCCCGTTTCCAGCAATTATTATCAAGGTTGTTGGTTAAAACATCCCGCTCAAAATAACTTGGCCCCGCTTCCTTCTGAAGAAAAAACCAAAATTATTTTAGATTTTGTCAGTCGCCCTCATCAAGAAATAGCAGAAATTCAAAATTATGAGCAGTGGCTCCGCGTGCAGTACGGGCACTATTTTGCGGAGAATTTTCCTTTCAGATATACTCGTAAATATTGGGGCTTGGAACCGAAAGATTTGGAAACGAAATGGGTAGGAAGCCGCATGCATTCTCCTGATTTGGAGCAAGTATTAAAAGGTGCTTTTAGTGAGCAGAAAGAGAATTTCTATTACACCAAATATATGCGCTATCCCAAAAAAGGCGGATTTAGATCTATTTTGGATACTTGTCGCGAAGGGTTGGATATCCGTTTTAACAAAGAAGTGGTGAAAATAGACACTAAAGCAAAGAAAATCACTTTCCAAGACGGGTCATGTGCTTCCTACGAACGTTTAATTTCCAGCTTGCCTTTACCGGAAATGGCTCGTTTGGTGCAGGATATGCCGGAAAATGTGAAAAAAGCTGCCGCTTCTTTACACAATACGTGCGGATACATGGTGTCTTTGGGTTTTAAACGACCCGATGTAGCCAAGCATTTATGGTTTTATATTTATGATGAAGATATACCGCCTGCTCGGGTCTATTCGCCTAATTTAAAATCACCCGATAATGTGCCGGCGGGGTGCAGCTCTTTGCAGGCGGAAATCTTTTTTGATTGCCACTCGCCTATTCCTCCGGCAGAAGAAGTATTGGAAAAAACAATTGATAAACTGGTAGAGATGGGCCTTTTTGAAAAAGAAGAAATTGTGGTTAAAGATATTCGTTTTGAAAAATACGCCAATATTACTTTTGACCATGATATTTACAAAAATCGGCAGATAGTATTGGATTATTTGGCGCAGGTGGGCATAGAGAGCATTGGCCGGTTTGGCCGTTGGGAATATTTTTGGTCTCACCAAGCCTTTGAAAGCGGAAAAAATGTATAAAAAGTAATCTCCTATGAAAATGAAAATTTTTAGCAAAGAAAAACAGGGATTTTATTCCGTCTATAAAATATTGGGAATTAAAATAAAAATTTTTAGTTTGAAACGTTTTTTGAAAAAACAGACACAGTTTTTTGAACAAACGGAAAAACTTGCACAGGAGATTATTAATCTTAAAACAATGATTCGTGTGCAAACGGTTCACTCGGCATCTTTTGCGCCCTATCAGAATAAACATTTAGGGCAAACAATTACGTTAATTGCTTCTGGTCCTTCTGTTAAGCAGTTTAAGCCTTTTATAAAAGATTCAGTGTACGTTGCTGTTAATAACTCTTGTAGTTATGATCAGGTGGATTTTGATTATCTTTTTTTACAAGAGCAACACCATGATGCTCAAAAAAATGTAATTGCCAATAAATATAAAGGTAAAAAGTGTCAAAAATTTTATGGAATCCTTCCGGAAAACAGGTTAAAAACCGTTTATCCATATATAAAACTTATTCCTCAAGGGGATATTAAAGACCAAACGATAAAACGTTATTATTTGGAAGACAAAGTATCCCATCAATTTGCATCAGATTTAATTACACAACCCATCGGTGATTTTCAAGGGACTGTTTTTTCTGCCATGCAATTCATTTTTTGGACGCATCCCAAAACCATTTATTTGGTGGGTTGTGATTGTGGAACGGGAAATTTTACCGGGACGATGGCAGGGGATTGTTCTGTTCAAAAAGATTCTTGGATTGCCCTTAAAAAATGGGCGGAGGAAACTTATCCCGACGTGGAAATTATATCTGTAAATCCTGTGGGGTTAAAAGGACTTTTTAAAGATTTGTATCAGGAGAAATAGTATGGAAGTGACGGCAGTAGTAGTGGCGCGGAAAGGATCTAAAAGAATCCCTAATAAATCTTTGCTCAGAGTAGGCGGAGAGAGTTTGATTGAAAGAAAAATAAAGCAACTTCTTTCATGCAAAAATATTAATAGAGTTGTGTTTGGTTCGGATTCTCCAGAAATGTTGGAGATTGCGAAGTGTGCCGGAGCGGAAACAGTAAAAAGACCAGACTATTACTGTGATGAAGAACAGGCAACAGCCAATGATATGATTGCGAATATGTGTTCTCTTTTTTCAACGGATGTAGTGGCATGGACTCACTGTACAAATCCGTTGATATCCTCTGCTACTTATGATAAAGCTGTAGAAGTTTATAAGCAAAATCTTCCTCAATACGATTCTTTGGTGTCTGTTTTTCCCTTGAGAGAGCATTTGTGGAAAGATGGGAATCCTTTTAATTATAATCCTTATCTCGCTACACATACTTTAGCAAAAGATTTGGACCCACTATATATGCAAGATGGGGGCATTTTTATTCAGTCGTACAAAAATATGAAAGAAAATTCGTATTTTTTTGGAAAGAAGCCCTATTTGTTTGAAATACCCAAAGATGAATTTTTAGACATCAATACCAACAGGGATTATTTGCTCGCCAAAATGATTATAGAGAATATTTAATCGGATTGGATACGGCTAATTGTGGTCATTATGCCGGAGATAAGAATACGTATTTTGTGGATCAGATGATGGCCGGGTATCACCAATTTAAAGAGTATGCCCGTATTTATTATCCGGATGTGTATATTGTTTCGGTCAATCCGGTGAGTTTAAGAGGTTTGTTTGAAGACGTTTACACAAAAGATTTTTTAGATGCTCATCCGGAAATAGAAAAAGAAAATTTAAAAATATTATAAACATTAAAAAAGGAAAATATATGTCAAAATTAGAAGCAATTTCTCCTATTTTTAAGAATGCTCCCTTTGTATTTGGTATGAGCAGTAGTAATCAATATGTCCCGTACTTGTCAGTTTATCTCAAATCTATTATAGATAATGCAAAAGAGAAAAATTATTACGATATTGTAGTTTTTGAGAGTGATATTTCCGATGAAAATAAGGAAAAGTTGAAGTCTCTTGCAACCTCAAAAAATATTTCTATTCGTTTTTATAATTTGCAAAAAACATTTGATACTAAGTTGCACATAGCTGCTTCTTATTTTGCTCCACAATGTTATTATCGCTTAGCGTGTGGAGAAGTTTTTAGAAAATATAAGAGAGCTTTGTTTACGGATATAGATTTGGTTTGCATTCAAGATCTTTTTCAAGTTTTTAATGTAGATATAGGAGATGCCCCTATTGCTGCCTGCGAAGAGGTGCTTTGGGCTGAAGAAAATAGAAAAGAGAAAGTTTATGGAGATTGGAGCGTTTCTGAGTATTTAAAAAAACTAGGTTCTCCTAGTATATACTATAATACTGGCTTAATTCTTATTAATCCAGAAAAATTTAATCAAATAGCCCCTTTCTCATTATTGTTAGAAGAGTCTAAAAAGGAACGATTTATTTGTCAGGAACAAGATGTTTTAAACAAAGTGTTTAAAGATAAATTTTTTACTTTATCTTTAAAATATAATTTCGAGATCATTAACACTATTTTTAACGGAAAAAATAAAACATTTCAAGATTATTCGGAAAAGATAGACTCTGCAGTGATGTATCATTTTTTAGCTGCTAAAAAAGTATGGTTTTATCCTGGTTTACCAAAAGGATATGTGTGGTGGTCGTATGCTAGAAAAACACCTTTTTATGATAAAATTTTTGCTGATCTTATTGAAAGGCAAAAACCACTTGCTTTTAAAGAGGAAATGAAACTTAAAATAAAATATAATCGGTATCGTTTTCTTTCTCTTGTTTCTTTTGGAAAAAGAAAAATGAGATATCATGAAAAAGCCAATTTTATTGAAGAAGAGTTTTTTCCTAAAAAAAAGGTTGAAATCAGAGAAATGGAAAATGTTTGCGATTTTTTAGAGCCCGCTTTCTCTGAAAACAAAGTGGCAATTGCAATGAGTTGTTCTAATGAATATGCACCTTATTTATCAGTTTGTTTGGAATCTATTAAAATTAATTCTTCCTCTCAAAAAAAATACGATATTGTAGTGTTTGAACGTTCCATTACGCAAGATAACAAAAAGAAACTCTTAGCACAAATTCAAGGGTTGGGAAATTTTTCGCTTCGCTTTGTGAATCCAACGGCTTTGTTAAAAGAATATAACCTTACTTATCCAGCTAATTATGCTTTGGAGTGCTTTTTTCGGTTGACATCTCCGTTGATACTGAAAAATTATTCCAAAATTATTTTTACGGATGTAGATTTAGTTTTACAAGCAGATATCAGTGTTTTAGCAAACGAAGATTTGCAAGGATATCCTTTCGGCGCTTGTAAAGATTTAATGTGGGGAGCTTTCTTAAATTGTCAAGAAAGTGACTGGGCGCAATATGCCCAAGAAGTTCTACATTTAAAAGAACCTTTCCGTTATTATAATACAGGTGTTTTATTGCTGGATGTAAAAACTTTTAATGAAAAAGAATACTCTAAGAAAATGTTGGAATTTGTCAGTAAAAATAAATTTAGAATTTTGGAACAAGACGGTTTAAATGCATTTTTTCAGACGGGAATTAAATATCTTGATACTGCTTGGAACGTGCCGACTTCGGGTGGTATATATAAGCATTTGGTTTCTCTCATGCCGTCTGAATTTTTTGAGCAGTATTTAAAGGATAAGAGCAATCCATTTATTATACATTTTGCTGGAGAAAGTAAGCCTTGGTTCTCTCCTAAAGATGATATGGCAGATCTCTGGTGGAATTATGCAAAAAAAACACCTTTTTATGAAGATCTAATGTTGAGTTTGCAAGAACACCAAAGAGATCTTTCTGGTGGAGAAAAAGTTGTTTTTTATTTCAAATATCGTTTATATAAGATTTTAAGCATGCTGACGTCTTCTGAGAAAAAAAGTATATATAAGACAAAAGCGCAAGAATATAAGCGGAAACTTAAAATTAAAAAGAAATAATGAGTGTTTTAAACATCAAAATCCTAATTGTACATCGGGAATTACGCGGCGTGGTTAAAAATAGCATTTTATGCCCCATTCAAACGGGGTGTGCCCATGCTGCGGTTCTCTTGCCGGATATGCTGCGTGATAATGAAGGCGAGAATATTTCTAAAGATAATCCGCGCTATTGCGAATTGACGGCGCATTATTGGGCATGGAAAAATCAGGATAAATTGGAAAATCCCGATTATGTGGGTTTAATGCATAATCGTCGACATTTTGTTTTTGATGAAAATATTCCTATTCCATCTACCAAAGCAACGTGGATGCCAGATTCTCCTTTTTATATTTATCCTCCTATTACAAGTGATTATCTAAAACATGTGTCCGAAGATAAAATTAAGCCCTACTTTCCGCAGTACGATTGTATGGTGATCAAAGGATATCAGGAGCCTAAAATTTCTTTTGGCAAAAGGATTACCAGAAGTTTTGGTTTAGAAAATCCGGAAATTTTTGATGTTTTTGCAAATGTTCTGCGCGAAAAATACCCTTCTTATTCTTCCGAATTAAATGAATTTTGGCAAGGGGATAAACAGTATCTTTGCAATATGTTTGTGATGAAAAAAGAATTGTTTGATGAGTACTCTTCTTTTTTGTTTGGCGTGTTGGGCGAAGTGGATAAAAGGGTGGATTCGGCTCGTTTTACAGGATCCAAACTTCGCTTTTTAGGCTATTTGGGGGAATATTTACTGACGATATTTATAATGAAATTGAAGAAAAATTCTTCCATTAAAATAATAGAAGTAAATGGTGCTTATTTTGAGGAAAAATATAATTCCAAAGAACAAGGGAAACTATGCCGGTATGCCCTGTTAAGCCTGTTGCCTTTTGGAAACAGAAGAAAAGTGTATCTTCAAAAGTATGAACTGTTAAAAGCCAAACTTCATGTACTTAAGACATTCCGGTATTAATACAAAATTTTATGACTATCAAAAATATTCTTCTTTTTTTGTTTTGTATTGTAGTTGGAGGCTTAATTAGCCTTTGGCTGGGGCAAGATATTGGCTTTGATATCAATAACTATCACCTATATATTCCCTATGCTTTTTTGCATGGCAGACTGTTTACCGATATTATAGCGGCAGGACCTGTGCATACTTTCTTTAATCCTTTGCCGGACATTCCTTTCTTTTTATTATTTTATTACTTAAATGATTGGCCTAAAGTGACCGGTTTTTTGTTGGGGGGATATTACGGCATTTTCTTGTTTGCCTTGTTTAAATGGGTTCCGTTGGTACTACAGGGCAACCGTTGTCAGGATAAATGCTTGCAATGGATAACGGTTTTTTTTGCAGCTACCGGCATGGCTGCTTTCTTGCAGGTGGGGCATTCAAGCAATGAAGAACTGATGGGATTTTTGGCAGTATTAGCGGCTTATTTGATTTTTCGCGGAACAGATGAGAAATTACATTTTAATTTGAAAAATATTTTATGGGCGGCTTTTTGGGCTTCACTTGCCACAGGTCTTAAACACACTGCCGCACCGGCTGCTATCGGGATAGGAACGGCTTGTTTGTTCTTACTGATTAAAAATAAATCTTCCTACAAGCAATACTTTTATGTGATAGGAGCGGCGTTGGGTGGATTTTTATTAACAGATGGATATTTCTTGTGGGAAAAGTACGATAAACTGCAAAATCCTCTTTTTCCTTTTTTTAATCATATTTTTCATTCTCCTTTTTATCCGAATGAGGCACTAGCTAACAGTTCATATGTACCTGACGGTTGGAAAGAATGGTTGTTTTTGCCTTTTTTGAGAGTGACATGGTTTAATAATTGGGACTATGTGGTAGACTTTCGGTTAATATTGGGGTTAACCTCAGTTGTTTTGCTGATTATAGGCGGTTTGTTTTATATTAAAAAACGCCCCCTCTCTAAAACATATGCTTTACTTCTTTGTTTTTTTATCGGGACATATGTTCCTTGGGTTATCTTGTTTGGGAATTTGCGCTACGGGATTTTTTTAGAGGTTTTATCCTCGCTATTGTTTGTTTTTCTTTTGCGTCGATTTTTATCTGCTAAGTTTGTGTGTGTGATAGTAGTAGGTATTTTGTTTTTGTCGGCTTTTACTCCATTTCCCCGATTTCCTAGAACACCCTATAAACACAAAAATATCTTGTTTTCTCAATCTGTTTCGATGGAAAAAAACAGTTTGGTGGTGGTGGTGGGGCACATCTCATTTGTTATTCCTTTTCTTGATCCTAGTGCCAAATATATAGGTGGAGTGATTTTGACTAAAGAGTTTTTAGATACTGATCAGGGGACACTGAACTATGTATGTCCACTGCAATATTTAGATTATCAACATTTTTTTAATCCGCGCATATATGAAACTATCCAAAACCATCAAGGTGCTATTTATATATTGATGCCCTCTTTAAGTTGGTTGATGAGCGAGCCTTTTTGGAAAACATACGGTCTGACGCCGCCTACATCATGCCAATTACTACAGACAAACATTAGACCTAACAGAATTTATCCGGGTGATATCGCTTTGTGTAGGGTGGAAAAAATTGTTAAGAACTAAAACTATTTTTTTCGTTTTAATAAGTTCTTTCGTTTTTGAAATCTTTTAATATATCGAGGGTCTATTTGTCGGATTTGTTTTTCCATAAATTTTGTAGATCGGTGAAAAGGGAAAAAGGGCATCACCACATCGGCTCCCGCTGCTAAAGCCTGGTTCATACGCTCTCCTACAGTATTAGAATTAGGACCGCCTGCTGCCGCCATATTAAGTGCGTCTGTAATAATAAGTCCTTTAAACTCCAACGATTCTTTAGCAAATTTATAAAAAGCAGGAGAAAAAGTGGATATATTGTGTTTATCAATTGAAATAAAAAACATGTGGGAAGGCATTAAACAACCATACTGGCGGGCTTTTTCAAAGGCGAATACAGAATTTTTTTGAATGGTTTTTATATCATCATGTACAGCGGGAGATATAAAATGCGGATCTGCAAATGTGACAACTCCGGGAAAATGTTTATAACAAGGTGTCGCCCCTCCTTTGTCTAATCCTTCGGCAAACGCATCTGCTAAGGCTTTAGTAATTTTAGGGTCAGTGGAATAATATCGGTTTCGCACCGGAATATTTTCAGTATATGGCACATCAGCTGTTGGAGCAAAAGCCACATCTATGCTTAGTTTTTTTAATAGTTTTCCTGTTCGTTCTCCTTCCAGTTTCGCTTGTAAAATAGCGTGCTCTAAATTTTGCTTTGCCAAATCCCCGTATTTTTGAGCAGCAGGGCTTTGAAAGTCGGGTTCGAAGTTTTTTAAACGATTTACCGGTCCTCCTTCTTGATCTAAAAAGAAAAGAAAGTCGTTTCTTTTCAACACTTCTTCCAGTTCCTTTCTAAGTTGGGGTGGATGCATGCCCTGATGCAAAGGAACGCTAAGTAAAAATCCATAAGGATTAATCCGTTTGAAAAACTCTTTGCTATCATCGGTTAAAGGATATTGATTGATTAGTAAAATTACAGGCATTACATCTTGCTTCGGTGCTTTAAAAGAAAAACAAGCCCACACAAGAATCACCGGTAGCATCAGTGCTAGGAAAAATTTAATTTTTTTCATTTAATTTTAGTCAAACAAACGACCGTTTCATAGGAAACGGTCGTTATTTAGGAATATTATTTTTATTCTCACCATCCGCAAGCGGTTGCTCCGCCACATCCATATGCTCCGCAGGCGTCTAAAGCCCCACAACCAGTCAGCCCGCACGCACCTGCTCCTCCACAATAGGTATCTTCGACCGCCGGACAAGTAGAAAGCGTTCCTACGGACCCTGCCCCTCCGGCGTTACTACAAATATAGCCTGATATGGAGTTGTAACCCTTTTCCGTACAAGTTGCTGTTTGTGCAGAGCCTTCGTCACGATAGCATTCATACTGAAGCTCGCCAGCATATCCGCTTTGACTACAATCAGACTTCACATAAATATAAGACTGTCCCATGTAAGTTTCAGACTTCAACGTCCCTATACACTTAAATGTAGAGCATACATAGTCTTGAAAAGTTCCCCGCCAGCAATCAACATTTCTGTCGTAGCAAGTATAAGAGTTGGGAGAGCTATAATAAGAACACTCCGTGTCGGAGACAGATGTGGAGGCGGAACTTGGAACACAACCAATTCTCCCTGAACTTTCTGCGCAGTATTCATATGCCTTCGCTACACTGTCACATCTTCCTAGATTAATGCTAGATCCACTGGTTTCTATTTTTCTACCACACGAGTATCCACACGTCTTAACATGTTTAGGCAAATAAACCCCAGAACTTAATACAATAAAAGTTGCTTTTGTTGGAGTACCACTGCCACCACCGCCGCCACCGCTGCTGCAACGACTACAATCGGATGTATTCCAGACCTCTTTCCATGCTCTTTGTTCGCCGGTGCCTTGACATTGCCACTGTGTTTTGGCTGTTCCACTACAATACTTACTGTCATATGAGCTGCAAGCTTTTGTTTGTGTTGTTGTGGGTTGTGTTTGGCAATTTCCTACCCATTCTTCATGCCATTTTCCATCTCGGCAACTGATGACGGTAGTTTCTGTTCCGCATCCTTCGATGCAATTTCTTGTAGAAACGGCTGGTTTTTCTTCTGGAGGACAACCCGCCGGTGGTGGTGGATTTAAATCAGGAGGAACAACTTCAGATGCGCATTCATAGCCTACTTCAATCTCTCCTAAATCTTTGCATAAAGGATAGTCTTTATTTAGTTTTTCGCATTCCTCTCCTTCACAACAGATGCGTCCGTCCCTGTAAGAGGGGATGCTTAAAGTGTAGTTGTATTTGCCTTTGCTGGAAGCCAAAATACCCACACCGCCATCTATTTGTGAATAAGAATAATTCTTAGACTCTGTTTGAGGAATAATATCCTTTAATTCAGCTAAATCAGCTAAATAAGGTTTGTCTAATAAACAGCGTTTTTCCTGTTCGGTACGTACGGCAGCCATCAATTCTTCTGCTTCCGTTGTTTTTTGTGTTTCCAATACTTTGCTAAACTTCGGTACGGCGACGGCAGCCAAAACACCCAGCACCATGACCACGATTAGAAGTTCAGTCAAAGTAAAGGCCTTCTTTTTCTTTAACTTCATGGCAATCCTCCTAAAATAAAATTCATCTGGAATAAAAGAAAACAACAAACCACTTCCCAATAGACTATGGGAAGAGAACCCTTCTCTCATAGTATAAAAAGCCTTTTAAATAAGTCAAGGAAAAAATAGAGATGAAAACATAAAATAAAAAGAGAACTAATGTTTTAAAGCTAGGAATGCAATTTATCAATTAGTTTTGCGTAAAAATCCTTCTAATCCAAAATCTGATATTCACAAAAGGCTTTTATTTCTTCATACTAAAACAGGGGGGAGAGCGGCAACACTATATTTACCCGCTCTTAGAAAGAAGTATGAAAAAACTAACTGCCTTATTGGCCGCGGCAACGTTTACTGCTGCGGCAGTTTCTCCGGCTTCGGCCTGTACGGGAATTTCTTTGACCGCCAAAGACGGCACACGTATCCAAGCACGCACAATTGAGTGGAGCGGATATGATTTAAACGCGAAATTGGCCGTTTGGCCGCGCGGGGTGAAAAAAACGTCCTATACGCCTGAGGGAAAAAATGGCCTGAGTTGGATCACCCGCTACGGAGTGGTGGGGGCTACTACTGTAATGGACGAATTTATCACAGAAGGGATTAATGAAAAAGGTCTTTCGGCGGGTATTTTCTTCTTTTCGCACTATGGAAGTTTGGCTCCGTATAATCCTAAAAAAGCCAAAAAATCAGTGAGTGATGCAGAGCTTGTCCCATGGATACTTACTAATTTTGCCACAGTAGAGGAAGTGTTAAAAAATCTTAAGAAGATAGATATTATTCCTATCGCAAAACCGGACGAAAACGGCAATTACAACACCGGCCATTGGCGCATTGCAGATGCCAGCGGGCGAAGTGTAGTGTTGGAAATTACCCATAAAGGGGAACGTAAAATCTATGAAAACAAAGTGGGCGTGCTGACTAATTCTCCGGATTTTGCTTGGCATTTGGGCAATTTAAACAATTACATCAATCTTATGCCGGGCACTGTGGCGGAAAAAACATTCGGTGGGGCTGATTTATTTTCGTTGGGTTCCGGTTCGGCTCTCTTAGGTATACCGGGGGATTTTACACCTCCGTCTCGTTTTGTAAGGGCATTTTTTTGGTTGCATGGCTCTCGCACACCTATAGATAAATACGGGGCTATTACACAGGCTTTTCATATCTTAAATGCGTTTGATATCCCTATAGGGGCAGAGTTTGCTCCGGATCAACAAATTCCGGCTATACCCAGTGCAACACAGGTGACGTGTGTCAGCGATACCAGCGATCCTGCTTTTTATTATCGCACCATGTACAACTCTCAAATTCGCAAAGTAGATTTAACCAAAATCGACTTTACGAAAGTTCCTTATACGGTGACGTCGTTGGACGAAGAAGCAAAAGAACAAATAAAAGAGCGTAGTTTTTAGAAATAACGATGAAAAAGGCCCTTTCTTCGGAGAGGGCCTTTATATTTACTTCATTTTTAAGATTAAAATGGTTTTTATATAATCTAATTAGAATCATTGAATCTGGAGAAAAAGATGAAAAAGTTATTTGTATTGCTCTTGGGGGTAAATTTTTTATTTGGTTGTTCTCACTTTTATTTAAACGAGGCAATGACAGCGCAAAACAAAGGGTTTGAAGACAGATTGCCTAATTTAGAAGTAGTTTTTTTAAATGAAGAATCTTTAGAAAATTTCACGCTCGATACCGTTTTTATCCCGCAAGATGAGCCTATGGCCAAAAAATTTTACCATGAAGTAAAAACAAACTTAATTAGTGAAGGAGAGAAAAAGGGATATCTGGTATTGCTCCCCTTGATGAATATCTCACGTAATGGAGCCTCTTTATACACACTTTTGTCAGTGGTGACATTGGGTATTTCAGCGGCTTTAGGCTTGCCGCTTACTACGTATGGAAGTTTTACCGATTTAGAATTAAATGTACTTAATCTCAAAGGCGAATTAATAAAAAAATATACTTCGCAATCTTTTGTTCAAAACAAAGTAGGTTTTTACTATGGAGGGTGCAATAGCGCTAGCAATTGTTATACTAAATCTTCTTGGGATTGCTATGAAATAGCCTTAGATAACATTATTAGAAAAGTTTACAGAGATAGAGAATATTTAAGAAAAAAATTAAATTAAAAACTTTATATAACCCCCCAGCCAGGCTGAGGGGGTTTGTAAATTTGTCAATATAATTTTATAATTTAAAACCTATCTTTATTAAAGCGGAAATGCTTGTGACATAATCTCCGCTACATTTAAAAACGCCGTATCTGGCCTCAATACCGGTTAAGAAACCGGATCCTAAATCATATTCCAACCCTAGACCGCTGTAAGCGTAAACGCCTCGTCCTAGTGTTTTATCTTCTTTAAACTCATGCTCATAACCGGGGATAATAAGAGAATGTGCCGTGTACTCTGTAGATTGGTTTTTTTGCATATAACCAAAACCGAAGGGAAGATAAACTCTGGCTCTATCGTTAGGATTTAAGTTTGCACGCAAGGCAAGAAGAATTGCAAAAGTATCATGGTAGTTGTCGTCTTTTTCAACATAAAAATTAGGGCTATCATACTCCCTTCCGTAGGGTAAAGGATCACCTTTAATGCCTCCGCTGCCAAAGATACCTTCCAATCCTACGTGAAAATTTTCGTCTACTGCATAAAGACCACGTATGTTCATCACAAAAGCACTTTTTTTCAAATTAGTCTCTGAAGCACCGGTAGCAAAAAAGGTCCCCCCTAAACCAATATCAAACATTAAGTTGCCGGAGTTTATTCCGAAAGAATGGGTATTTTTCTCAAAAGAACGGTTTGCCGTATAAGAAAAAGCTGAAGAAATACAAAAAAGCACAAAGAAGAAAAGCAGGAGTAATTTTTTCATAAATATCCCTCGAAAATTGGAAGATTGTTATCACATAGTATAGTAAATTAGCCAAGTATTTGTATGCAAAACAGTATCTGTCTTTTGAGAATAAAATCAGATTATATATATATTGCAGTTTTTTGAAACTCTTTATAAATTTTTATCTGAGGAAGAGTGTTTTTTCTTCTAAAGTTTTGTTATATAGCGAAAGAGAAATAATGGCATAATAAGGATGTGCCTCTGAATTTTTCACCTCCAAAAAACCTATACGAGGCCACTTTTCTGTTATTTTTGCTAAATCTGCTGGGTAATATGTAAACGAAATAATTATTCTCTCCGTCAATATACTGTCGTAAGAGCAGGTTAGAATAGGGTTATGACAACACTCTTTTTTCTACTTCCTTAATGCTTATTCTGACATCCTTTATTCAACATAATTATTCCTCTTAAGCAGATGTAATATACCGAGCAAAAACATCCCTTTTTATTTATCTGTTTTGCAAAGCAGATTTAACAAAATCTTCCGGTAAATCGTTGTCTATTCTATCCATTTGACTTAAAAGAAGCACGGGAACATCAAGAGTTTTCGCCATTTGCTTCAACAAAGATACAATTTTAGCCAATTCCTCCTTTCGTAGGAGTTTGGTGGGCCCTTGCCCTTGCCTAATAAGTTGCAAGTAATCAATGATAATCAATTTCAGTTCTTTGCCCTGCTTTTGTAAGTTTTCAGCTAGTTCTTTGGAACGGGAAAATATCTCTCCCGCAAGAATACCAACCGAGTCATCAATAAAAAAGGGACTTTTCGTCAATTTTTGCATCTCACGCATGACCTTTTTATACTCTTGAGGATTTAAAGAGCCGTTTATCAATTTATTAATCTCCACTCGTGAAGATATAGCAAGTAATTTATTAAAAATAGCCTCTCTTGGTAATTCTAGCGAGAATAATGCTGTTGCCAACCCACCTTGGACGCATACATGGTGTAGTATATTAAGAGCGAAAGAAGTTTTTCCCTTAAAGGGACGACTGGCCAAAAGGGTGACTTCTCCTTTCTTTAAACCACCTGTTATCTTATCTATTTGCTCAAAACCGCTGGAAATGGGATCCGTTTTCCTCTTAGTATTTGCAAAGGATTTTTCTTCTTTATCTTCCGATACAGACTTTTCAACATCTTCTTTTATTTTGATATATTGGCATAAATTAAACATCCACCAACCATTTTTCCTTTTGATGGTCTGAAGTACGGTAGAGGAATCCGCCATCATTTCGCTAATCTTTCCGAGAAAAAGCAAAATTTCCATTTGGCTTGGACAATGCGTAAAATGCGTACTGTATTTTCCGGAAAGCAGATTGCAATACTTTCTTTCGCTTTTTCCCAAAACTTCGCCGGAGAACAACCATAAATCTACCGATTTATCTTCCAAACAAAATTGATGTATTTTGGTTGCTAAATCTATGGGGCTGGAATTATAATTGTTTTTTCTTGTATGAAAAGCTGCTGTTGTATTGTACTCCATACTTCTCTCCTACTATTCATAATCCTTCATATCATTAACTTTATTGCCTTGTTTGTCATAAACATCTACTAAAGAGAAAACAAGTTTCATCGGCAATACATGATTTTGATTGGTACCTGTTAATCTTACCTCTCTATCATTTACTTTCTTTAATGTATATTCTCCACCTTCCGAATCCACCACTTTACCGATATTATCCCAACTGAAACTGGCCTTTACTTTTAATTCATTTTTGTTTGTTTTCATAGATTATCAAGGTCCCGAGGCAAACCTCGGGGCATTTTCCCTCTATTTTTTAAATAAAGAACCACCGCAAGACGGGCATTTATAGCCGCTGGGCGGGAAGGAATAAACAAACACTTGTCTGCATTTCATACATTCATATCTTTCATCTGCCATA